>JBAUWD010000392.1:0-1983 GCA_049583575.1 Nocardioides sp. | reverse complement strand
GGTCCGACCTCGGGTCCGACCGCCCCCCCGACCAGCGACCCGACGCCGGAGCCCACGGAACCTACCAACCCACCGTCAACCCCCCCGACGGGACATCCACCGGCTCCGGCGTCGGGCGCTGAATCCGCCATCGCCTTCGCGCGCCACCAGATCGGCGACCCGTACGTCTGGGGCGCCGCCGGCCCGAACGCCTGGGACTGCTCGGGCCTGACCATGGGTGCGTGGCGCGCCGGCGGCATCTCGCTGCCGCACTACTCGGTCGCCCAGTACGCCCAGTCGACGCCCATCTCGTCGCGCGCGCTCCGCCCGGGCGACCTGGTGTTCTGGGGCTCCTCGAGCAGCCCGTCGTCGATCTACCACGTCGCCCTCTACGTCGGGCACGGCATGATCATCCAGGCACCGCGGACCGGTGAGAACGTCGAGGAGGTCTCGATGTACTACTGGATCACGCCCAACTTCTACGCCCGCCCCTGAGTCGGGCCGCGGTCCGACCGACTGTGCCTCGACCGACCACGGCCCGGCCGACCGCGCCGACCGCGGGTAGCGTCGACGCATGGCGATCGAGACCGGTGCGGCCGACGCCGTCGAGCCGGCGGCGTACCGCCTGCCCGCATCGACGTACCCGGGCCTGGTTCATGGAGCACGGTCGACTGACCGCCCCGCGCTCCAAGGCGATCACGCGCGAGATCGGCGACCTCTGCCGTCGGATCCGGCCGCTCGCGGTGGACCTGGTCGACGCGTTCGGCGTACCCACCGAGCTGCTCCGCTCCCCGGACCTGCTGGGATGAGCACGTGGTGAAGGTCCCCGGCGTCCTCGCGACGTCGTTCGAGCCCGAGGGCGAGCCGGTCGGTACGGCGGTCGTCGTGCCCGGCCGCGGCTACCCGCCGAGCGCGCCGCTGCTGTTCTTCGCGGGTTTCGCGCTGCTCCGGCACGGCTGGTCGGTCCGCCAGGTGTGGTGGGACCCGCCGCCCCACGAGTCGGACGAGCAGACCACCGCTTGGGTCCGCGGCCAGGTCGACGCGGCTCTGCCCGGGACGGGCCCTGTATCTCACCACCGACGGCGTGCGCACCTGGACACCGGTGCGGCTGTGACCGACCCTCGGCCCGTTGCTGCGCGTAGCCGGACAGGCATGATGCTGACCTCGGGCAGCGAGCCACGCTCGAGCCATCGGCGTCCCCCGTGGTCGTGCCTGTTCGGCTACGAGGCAGATCAGAGGATCAGCCGGGCGGTGTGCAGCTCGTCGTACGCCGGCCGCAGCGCCGCGACGACGGCCTCGCCCTCCGGCGTGAGCTGCACCTGCCGCGGCCGGTACGGCGCGAAGCCGGTGGAGCGGAGGACGGCGTCGTACCAGTACGGCGCCCACACCCCGTCGCTCGCCCGGGGCCCGGCCGGCCAGGACAGCATGTCGGGTGTGAAGCCGACGCCGGCGTAGTCGCACAGCCAGCGCAGGTGGCTCTCCGGCGCCCGCAGGAAGTCGGACGCGTCGATGACCGGCACGTCCGCACCGAGCAGCTCGCGCAGCTCGAGCTGCTGGAGCACCCCGATGTCGTCCGGCGTCGCCGTGGTCCGCGAGCGGAGGTACGACGTGACCACCTCGGCCGGGTCGCGGATCAGCAGCACGTTGCGCAGCGACGCGATCCACTCACGCGGGAGGCCCGGCACGAGGTGCTGTGCCATGTGCTTCTGGTACTGCACGGCCGGCCCGTCCGGCCAGGCGCGGGTCAGCGAGTCGACGACCGGCCGCCAGTCGGTCTCCCCGGCCTCGACCACGGCGTCGCGCCCCGGGTGGTCGAGCCCGGTGTGAGCGAGGTACCACGCGTACAGCGGCTCGTCGACGACCTCGCAGTCCGGCCGGTTCTCCCAGGCACGCATGGTCGCGGTCGAGATGTTGCGCGGCCCCGACCAGCAGGCGAGCCGGACGGTCACGGCGCCGCGCGCCCGGCGACGTCGCGCGCCACCAGCCCGGCGTACAGACCCTGGA
>JBAUWD010000391.1:0-6585 GCA_049583575.1 Nocardioides sp. | reverse complement strand
ACCGATCATGCGCCGACTCGTCCCCGGTACGCAGGGCCTGACCCATCCCGTCATCGAGAACGCCGGCCACTTCCTCCAGGAGGACGCCGGCGACGAGCTCGGGCGCGTGGTCGCCGACTTCATGCGCAAGTGACGCCGTGGCGTTGAGATGACCCGCTCCGCCGCGATCCCGGCTGGCCCGGTGCTAGGCAGCCGCGAGAAGCTCCTCGATGGGCCCGCGCCCTGACCCGCACCGTCCGAACCGAGGTCATCGCAGCTCGAAGCGACGCAGGGGAGCCTGTGTCACTCTTCGCCGGCTGTGGCGCCGACGGGTCACCCCAGTCGCCTGCCCGACCCAGAGAAGAGTGGCTCAGTTCGCGATGCCGATGTGGGTGCGGTGATGGGCCGGGGTGTCGATCTCGTCCAGCACTGCAAGCGCGAGGTCGGCTCCGGAGATGGCGGACTCACCAGCCTCGTCGAACAATGCGACCTCGTCTCCGACCCGATACTCACCGGTGCGCTCGCCGGCGGCCCAAGCGCCGTAGGACCCGGCAGGACTGATGAACAGCCAGTCGAGATCGCCGGTGGCCTCAGCGACCAGCATGGCGCGCGTTGCTTCGCCCTCGAGCGCCTCATCGCGGAACTGCTCGGGGATCTCGCCCTCTGCGAACCGCGGTGCACCCGGCGCCGGTCGCAGCGAGCTGAACCCGCCGATCTGGAGGTACCTCGCACCGGCTTCGGCGCACAGTCGTGCCAGCTCGCGGTAGATGTCGACCAGCCGTCCGGCCATGTCGCCCCGCGGCGAGAGGGCCGCCACAACGGCATCCGCACCGGGGATCAGCCGGGGGGCCAAGTCCTCGACGGTGCCGGTGTCATAGGTGACGCCCTCGATCGGCTCCGTCGGCTCCGACCGGCTCACCGAGATGACGTGATGGCCCCGCGAGGCGGCCTCTCGGACGATGTTGCCACCGGTGTAACCGGTGCCTCCGAACACGACGATCGTGGCCATACGGCTCTCCTTGGTATCGGCCGGGCGACCGGCGCGCCCGCTACCAACCGCAACGTCCGACGGAGGATCGTTTAGTCCTTCGGTGACGCGGCGCACGCAGCCGTTGGGCCTGTCCAGCCTCGGTCGGGCCACGCGCCCATGGCCACCGCCAGAGCGCGCGAGCCCACGTCCTGCCGTCGGGATCGGGACCTTCCCGAAGTGCGTCGCGCGGGTGCTGTCGGACTCCGGGTCGGGCGTGACCCGCTCAGCTCAGAGCACGCAGGGCGGTGGCGGCGTCGGCGACATGGGTGGCGAACGCGGACGCGTCATCGGTGGCGATCCACTTCGAGAACGCGACATGGAACACGGTGATCGCGCTGTGGGCGGCCAGGGTCGCTCGGGGTTCGGTCACGCCTCGTTCCCGGAGGGCTCGAGCCGTGCTCTCGGTCAGCGATGCGAGCTTGAGGAGCTCGCGCTCCTGCAGACTCGGGTTGGCGGCCACGATCCGTGAGCGTCGCAGGGCATGGTCCCGGATCTGCTGGAGCAACCCGCCGGCGGCCACGACCCCCGCCAGGGCGGCGTCCAGCGGACCGGCGTCTGCAGGCGCGGCCAAGATGGCGTCGTACGCCGCGTGCTCCAGGGTGGCGGACCCGTCGAAGAGGACTTCGCGCTTGTCGGCGAAGTGGCGGAAGAAGGTCCGTTCGGTCACACCGGCTCGTTCGGCGATGTCGCTCGCCGTCGTCGCATCGAAGCCACGCTCGGTGTAGAGATCCAGCGCGGCCGAGACCATCCGGCCTCGTGCGTCCGGTTCCCAGCGCGCCATGGGCAGAGTCTAGGTGATGGCAGTGACTGCCATGACCGTGCTAGCATTGATGTCAGCCACTGACATCTGTGAGGGGAACCACCATGCGCGTCTTCGTCACCGGAGCCTCCGGCTGGATCGGCTCGGCCGTCACCGCAGAGCTGATCGCCGACGGCCACCAGGTCGTCGGCCTCGCGCGGTCCGACGAGGCGGCCGCCGCCGTCGAGGCCGCAGGAGCCACTGCCTACCGCGGAAGCCTCCACGACCCCGAGGGCCTCGCCCAGGCAGCCGAGGGCGCCGACGGGGTGATCCACCTCGCCTTCATCCACGACTTCGATGACTACGCCGCCGCAGGACGCGCCGAACACGCCGCCGTCCATGCCATGCTGGCGGCACTCGAGGGCAGCGACCGCCCGTTCCTCCTCGCCTCCGGGCTCGCATCCGCGGTCACGGGACGCCTGCTGACCGAGAACGACGCCTCGCCGTTCCACGGCCCCGACTCCATGCGGGGAGGCAGCGAGAACCTCGCCCTCGACTACGCCGATCGCGGGGTTCGCTCCGTGGCGCTGCGATTCGCTCCGACGGTGCACGGGATGCACGACCACGGGTTCGTCGCGCAGCTGACCCGCATCGCCCGTGCGCGCGGATCATCGGGATACGTAGGAGACGGGTCGACCCGCTGGGCTGCAGTGCACCGGGAGGACGCTGCTCGTCTGGTCCGACTCGCTCTCGAGCGGGCTCCGGGAGGCACCCGCGTGCACGCCGTCGCCGAGGAGGGTCTGCCCTCCCGCGACATCGCCGCGGCCATCGGCGAGCAGCTGGGCGTCCCCGCAGTCCCAGTGGCCCTCGACGACACCGAGGCGCACTTCGGTTGGATCGGACGCTTCTTCGGCATGGACATCACCGCGTCGAGCGATCTGACCCGCAAGCTCCTCGACTGGCACCCCCAGGGGCCCACCCTCCTCGCGGACATCGCCGACGGCGCCTACGCCCGAGCCTGATCCCTGCGAATCACCCGGCCGAGGAGAAGACGTCAGGATCAACCGCCGCTCAGTCCAGCCCGCCGGCCCGGGCCGCGCGAGCGGGGCCGTCCCTCGTTGGACGGCTGTCGCGCCGACACCGACGGGGCAGCCTCTCGTTGCCGACGGCTCAGCCGGCCGAGGAGCTGGTGGGCACCTCGCCCCGGGTGGCGGCCGGTGCGAAGAGCTCCAGCTGGATGTTGTCCGGGTCTCGGAACACCAGCACCGACGCGTAAGGGGCATCGACGATCGGGGAGTGCGTGAGGGGAGCATTCGCCACGTCGGCCCGCCGGACGCCGTGTGCCTCCAGGTGGGCCTCCCAGTGTTCGAGCTCGGCTCGGGTTCTCACCCCCAGTCCCACATGGTCGAGCCCCGTCGTCTGCTCCGAGAACCGGGCGCCGTCGTTGGTGTCGTGCGCGTGCAGGACGATCATCAGGGCCCGGTCCTCGTCGGCGAGGAGTCTGCCGACACCTCCCTGATGAGGGATGTCGACCCGGTGACGGATGTCGAACACCCCCTGGTACCACTCGACGCTCGCCTCGAGGTCGGTGACGGTGAGGGCGACATGGTGACAGCTGGGCCTGGCGACGGCGTTCATCGGCGGTGCTTCCTCCCGGTCGAGGTTCTGGTGGTCGCCGCCCCGGTGTGGCAGTGCGCAAGGAACATGTCCACGGCCTCCTCGGCCAGGCGCGTCCATCTGTCTCCGCCGGGGTCGTTCGAGATCTGCTGATCGACCAGGCCGGTTGTCAGGGCGGTCCAGAGGTCCCGGTGGGCCGGCCGGCTGATGCCGTTGCGAGCCAGTCGAGACCGGCTGGACTCCAGGGCACGGACCGCCGGTGCGTAGGCCTCGGCGGAGGGGGCGAAACCGGGGATCGTGCGAAGGAACAGCAACTGGTAGCGCGCCACGTCGGAGACGCAGAACTCGAAGAATCGCCGAACGCCTTCGACGAGGATCTCTCGCGGGTCTTCGGAGGAGTGCGGCGCGCCGTTCACGTGTTCGAACGACGATGCGCCCTGGGCGAACATCGCGTCGTAGATGGCGTTCTTCGACTCGAAGTAGGAGTAGATGGTCGGCGTGGTGGTGCCCGCACGCCGTGCCAGGTCGCGCAGCGAGAGTGCCGCCAAGCCCTCCTCGCGAACCAGGCTCCAAGCCGCCTCGAGGATCGTGGCGCGCGCCGACTCGCGTCGCTCCGCTCTCCAGTCCCGGGCTTGGTTGGACATCGTTCAAGTATCTTAGACAGTGTTCAATCCGTCAACCACGGCCGCTCGGTGCGGCTCGCGCAAGGTCGGCTCGGTCGCGTCGCGGGCTGGTGTTCGAGATACCTAACCGTTACTCTTCCGGCAGGCTAACGGTTAGGGGTAGGTGGATGCAGCAGGAAGTGGTGCTGGCGCTGCTGGCGAAGGAGCCGTCGCACGGCTACGAGCTCCGCGCTCGGATCGAGCGGGCCCTGGGTCCGCTCGCGGTCGGCTTCAACGCGGGCCAGATGTACGTGACGCTGGGCCGGCTCGAGCAGGCCGGGCTGGTGACCTCGACCCGGGAGGTGGCGGCCGAGCGGCCGGAACGACGTACCTTCGAGCTCACCGCGGCCGGTCGCGAGCGGGTCGAGGAGTGGCTCACAGACGTCACCTGGCCGCGGCCGGACCTGACCAACTTCCATCTCAAGCTGGTGGTCGCCGCTGCGGGCCGGCTGGCGGACCCGGTCGGAGTGATCGCCGCCCAGCGGCGGGAGCTGGTACGACGTCTGCGCGAGGCCCAGCGAGCGGCCCTGGCCGAGCCGGACGGCTCCGACGCGTCCCTGCTGCTCGAGGGAGTCGTCCTGAGGATCGGAGCGGACCTCACCTGGCTCGACGCGTGCGAGCGGGTGTGGGGAGCGGGCCGATGACCGCCGCCGTCCGGGTCACCGCGCTGGCCAAGCACTTCGGGAAGGGCGAGGGGCTGATCCGGGCCGTCGACGACGTCGACCTCGAGGTGGCCGTCGGCGAGTCCGTGGTGATCGTCGGCCCCAGCGGGTGCGGCAAGTCCACGCTCCTCCAGCTCATCGGCGGCCTCGACCGGCCGACCTCGGGAGAGGTGTGGGTCCAGGGCCGGCGCATCGACCAGGCCTCCGAGCGGATGCGGGCGCGGCTGCGCCGTGACCACGTCGGCTTCGTGTTCCAGGACTTCAACCTGATGGACGAGCTGACGGCGGTGGAGAACGTGGAGCTGCCGGCCCTCCTGGCCGGCACGCCGTCCGGCCGGGCCCGACGGAGCGCGGTGGCCCTGCTGGAGTCCGTCGGTGTGGCCGACCGCGAGCGGCATCGACCCGCCGAGCTGTCCGGTGGGCAGAAGCAGCGGGTCGCGATCGCCCGGGCGCTGGTCAACCGGCCCACGGTCCTGCTCGCCGACGAGCCCACGGGCAACCTCGACAGCTCGGCCACCACCGAGGTGCTCCGTCTCTTCGACCGCCTCCGCGCCGACGGTCAGACGCTCGTGGTCGTCACCCACGACCAGCGGACGGCGGCCACGGCGGACCGCATGGTCACCATGCGCGACGGCGCCCTGGTCGACGATGTCGTACTTCCCACCGACGCCACGTCCACCGCCGACATCCTCTCGGTCGGGACCCGCGAGTGAGCCGCCTCCGGCTGAGTCTTCGCCTCGCCGTGCGCGACGTACGGCGTCGGGCCGGCGAGACCGTGCTGCTGTTCACCGCACTCACGGTCGCCGCGACCACGCTCACGATCGGGCTGGTCCTCCACGGGCAGACCGCCGCGCCGTACGACCAGACGCGCCGGCGCACGGCCGGCCCCGACGTGGTCGCCGTGCTCTTCCCCGCGCCCGACCGGACGGTCACGGCCACCGACCGGGCGCGGCTGCGCGCGGTCGCCGCGCGTCCGGAGGTGGCGGCCCGGAGCCGGGCGTTCCCGACGGCCTGGACCTCGATCGGTGCCGGCGGAGTCTCCGGCGTCGCCGAGGTGCAGGGCCGCGACCTGGCCGCCTCGAGCGTCGACCGGCCGCAGGTCGTCAGCGGACGTTGGGTCGACCCGCACGGCGTGGTGGTCGAACGCGCCTTCGCCCGGGCCCTCGGCGTCTCGGTCGGCGACACCGTCGTCCTCGGCGGGAAGCGAGTGCCGGTGGTGGGGATCGCGGTCTCGGCGGCGCTCCCGCCGTACCCCCAGCTCTGCACGATCGGATGCATCCTCGACCGGCCCGGCTGGTTCTCCGCCGAGCCCGGGCTGGTCTGGGCGACCCGGCAGCGCACCACGAGCCTGGCGACCTCCCGCCAGCCGCTCGTCTGGTTCCAGTACCTCGCGCTCCACGACCCGAGCTCGGCGCCGGCCTTCGCGGCCCGGTACGGCAGCGACGGACCGCCTGCGGGCCGCCCGGAGCTGAACCCGTGGCAGGACGTCGCCGCGCGCCAGGCCGAGCAGCTCGCCAACGAGCGCACCGCAGTGGTCTTCGGCGGCACCCTGCTCGTCATGCTCGCGCTGGCGACCCTGGTCGTGCTCGTCGGCGGCCGGATGAGCGACGAGGTACGACGCGTGGGGATGCTCAAGGCGGCCGGCGCGAGCCCCGGGTTCGTCACCGGCTCGCTCCTGACGTCGTACCTCGCGACCGGTCTCGGTGCCGCCCTGCTCGGACTCGCCGCGGGCCGGCTCCTCGCGCCGCGTCTCGTCGGCATCAGCGCGGGGCTCCTCGGCCACGTCGGTGGCACGACGGTGACGCCCACCGACGCCGCTCTCGCGATCGGTGCCGTCCTCGGCATCGTGATCGTGGCCGCCGCGGTCCCCGCCTGGCGGGCGGCCCGGACCAGCAC
>JBAUWD010000390.1:0-5079 GCA_049583575.1 Nocardioides sp. | reverse complement strand
CGACGGTGTCGATGCCGAGCTCGGGCAGGAACCCCTCGGCCCGGCCGCAGGCGATGCCGGCCCGAGCCACGGACAGTCCCGGCTCGTAGCAGAGGAACCGGGGCCGCCACTCCGGGAGGTACTTGGCGTTGGAGCGGTAGAGCGTCTCGAGCTGGTAGAAGCGCGAGACGAAGCCGAGCACCGCGTCGTTGATCCGCGTGATGGGACCGGCCCCGACCTGGTCCGCGCCGCTGAAGACGCTGCGGAAGACCGCGAAGTTCAGTGAGATGCGGGTGACCCCGAGGTCGTGGGCGGCCTCCACCACGCCGGTGACCATGGTCTCGATCAGCCCGTTCGGTGCGGTGCGCGAGCGCCGCATGAGGTCCAGGGACAGCCCGTGGGCACCCCACGGCACGAAGTTGAGCAGACCGTCGACGGCGCCGTGCCGGTCGTGCACCGTGACGACCACGCACCGGCCGTCCGCGGGGTCGCCGAGGCGGTTGAGCGCCATCGAGAAGCCGCGCTCGGTGTCGCTGCCGCGCCACTGCTCCGCGAGCCGGACCAGCTCGGCCAGCTCGTCGGGCTCGAGCGCCGCGGCACGACGCACCTGGACGGTGTAGCCCGCCCGGGTGACGCGGTTGACCGCCTGCCGTACGGGTGCCATGTCGCGGCCGTCGAGGTGGTATCGCGACACCTCGATCACGGCCTCGTCGCCCAGGCCCCACGCCCGCAGCCCCGCGTCGACGTAGGCCCGAGCGCCCTCCTGGCCCGGCGACAGGGCCGCGGCGTACCACGCGTGCGCCCGGCACTCGCGGAGCCAGCCCCGGATCGCTCCCGGCCAGGCGTCGACCGGCCCGATCGGGTCGGCGCTGGCGACACAGACCGAGCCCTCGACGCGGTAGGTGACCGCGGCCCGGCGGTCGGGGGAGAACACCACGGACTTGTCGCGCCGAGTGGCGAAGTAGCCGAGCGAGTCGGTGGCGCCGTGGGCGAGCAGGAGCCGCCGGATCTCGAGCTCCTCGTCCGCGGAGAGGTACTGCCGGGCCCGGGCGGACCGCGAGAAGACCAGGATCGCCAGCACCAGCGCCCCGCCGCTGATCACGCCGCCGAGGGCGAAGACCCAGTGTGGTCCGTCGTCGGTGACCAGGAGGTGGCGGGTGGCCGCGCGCGCCGTACCGAGAGCCGACATCAGGCCGAACTCCAGCTTCTCCCGGGTGCCGACCAGGCCACGGGGGAAGGCGAACACCAGCGCCGTGCACACGAGGTACGACGTGAGCAGCCCGCCGATCAGCACGGCCACGGCGTTGGCGGGCGAGCCCTGCGACAGTCGGGCGTTGAAGACCCGGTGGGAGGTGATCAGCACCACCAGCGTGAGCACGGACCCGACCGCGGCCGGGAAGATCAGCCAGGCGTAGCCGGCGGGCAGCTCGGTGTCGGTCTGGGCGCCGGTCAGGTGCTGTCCCGCGGCGATCAGGTTGTCCAGCACCGAGATCGCCACCACGACGCTCGTGACCGCGTGCATCATGCGCAACCGGCGGCGGAGCCCGCCGGAGAGCACGAACCACAGGGCGGCGATGAACAGGCTCCCCTGGACCGGGATGCCGAACAGGTTGAACGCGGTGTCGACGTAGTGCGTCCAGTGGTCGTGGACGACGACCCGGACCAGACACCAGGTGGCGGTCAGCCAGGCGACCCGGCCGGCGAAGGTCGCCGCCGACGACCGCCAGCCGGTCGCCTCCACGGCCCCCGTCCGCGCCCCCGAGGCGGGCCGGCTCACCGGTCCAGGGCGGATCGCCCGGCCTCCAGGCGGGCCACCGGGACGCGAAACGGCGAGCAGGAGACGTAGTCGAGGCCCACCTCGTCGAAGAAGTGGATGGAGTCGGGGTCGCCGCCGTGCTCTCCGCAGACGCCCAGGTGGAGGTCGGGGTTGGCCTGCCGGCCCAGGCGCGCGGCGTGGCGGACGAGCCGGCCGACCCCGTCGACGTCGAGCGTCTCGAACGGGCTCGCCTGGAAGATGCCGGCATCGAGGTAGCGGCTGAAGAACGACGACTCGACGTCGTCGCGCGAGAAGCCCCACGTCATCTGGGTCAGGTCGTTGGTGCCGAACGAGAAGAACTCGGCGGACCTCGCGATCTCGTTGGCGGTCACGGCAGCTCGGGGCAGCTCGATCATCGTCCCGACCTTGTGGGCCACCGCGATGCCGCGCTCCTGCTCGATCGACGTGGCGACCTCGGCGATCCTGGCCCGGATCAGGTCGAGCTCGGTGACCGCGGCCACCAGCGGGATCATGATCTCCGGGTGCGGGTCTCCTCCGGCCTCGATGCGGTCGGCCGCGGCCTCGAGGATGGCGCGGACCTGCATGGTGAACAGCCCCGGGATGACGATGCCCAGGCGTACGCCGCGCAGGCCGAGCATCGGGTTCTGCTCGTGGAGGCGCTTGACGGCCTCGAGCAGCCGCTCGTCGTGCTCGTCCAGGAGGGCGTGGTCGTCCTCGAGCGCGACCTTCACCGACAGCTCGGTGAAGTCGGGCAGGAACTCGTGCAGCGGCGGGTCGATCAGCCGGATGGTCACCGGGAGGCCGTCCATCGCCTCGAGGATGCCCCGGAAGTCGTCGCGCTGCAGCGGGAGCAGCTCGGCCAGAGCGGCCTCCTGGCCCTGTTCGCCCTCGGCCACGATGAGGTTCTCGACCAGCTGGCGGCGCTCGCCGAGGAACATGTGCTCGGTGCGGCACAGCCCGACCCCCTCGGCGCCGAAGCGCCGCGCGCGAGCTGCGTCCTCGGGGGTGTCGGCGTTCGCACGCACCCGCAGCCGGCGTACGTCGTCGGCGTGCCGCATCACGCGGTCGACGGCGCCGACGACGTCCTCGTCGACCTCCTCGCCCTCGAAGTAGCGCATCACCGACGAGTCCGTCACGGGGACGGAGCCGAGGAAGACCTCGCCCGTCGTGCCGTCGATGGAGATGACGTCGCCCTCCCTGATCGGCTCACCGCCGCGCACCCGGGCGCGCCGCCTCTTGACGCTGACGTCGAGCGCCTCGGCGCCGCACACGCAGGTGCGCCCCATGCCGCGCGCGACGACGGCGGCGTGCGAGGTCTTGCCACCGCGGCTGGTCAGGATGCCCTTCGCGGCCACCATGCCCCGCAGGTCGTCGGGGTTGGTCTCCTTGCGGACCAGGATCACGTCCTCACCGCGGTCTGCCCACTCGACGGCCGTGTCGGAGTCGAACACGGCCCTGCCGACGGCGGCGCCGGGGGAGGCGTTCATGCCCTTGGCGAGCAGGGTGCGCTCGGCCTTCTCGTCGAAACGCGGGAACATCAGTTGGGCGAGCTGGGCGCCGGTCACGCGGCGGAGCGCGTCGTCGGTGTCGATCAGGCCCTCGTCGGTCATGTGGCGTCCGATCCGGAAGGCCGCCTCGGGCGTGCGCTTGCCGACGCGGGTCTGGAGCATCCACAGCTTGCCGCGCTCGACGGTGAACTCGATGTCGCACATGTCGCGGTAGTGCTTCTCGAGGGTGGCCATGATGCCGAGCAGCTCGTCGTGCGACTTCCGGTCGATCTCGGCCATGTCGGCCAGCGACACGGTGTTGCGGATGCCGGCGACGACGTCCTCGCCCTGCGCGTTCTGCAGGTAGTCGCCGTACACGCCCTGGCTGCCGGAGGCCGGGTCCCGGGTGAACGCGACCCCGGAGCCGGAGTCCTCGCCGAGGTTGCCGAACACCATCGCCTGGACGTTGACCGCCGTACCGAGGGCGCCGGTGAGGCGCTCCTGCCGGCGGTAGAGGACCGCCCGCTCGGTGTTCCAGGAGTCGAAGACGGCACGGACCGCCAGGTCGAGCTGCTCGCGCGGGTCCTGGGGGAAGTCACGCCCGGCGTGCTCGGAGACGGACTTCTTGAAGGTCTCGACCAGGGTCTCGAGGTCGCCGACCTGGAGGTCGGTGTCGGACTCCGTGCCGCGCTCCTTCTTGAGCCGGTCGAGGCTGCGCGAGAACACCTCGGCCTCGATGCCGAGCACGGTGGCGCCGAACATCTGCAGCAGCCGCCGGTAGGAGTCCATCGCGAAGCGGTCGTCGTGGCTCTGCTCGGCCAGCCCGCGCACCGACTCGTCGTTGAGACCGACGTTGAGGACGGTCTCCATCATCCCCGGCATCGAGAACTTCGCACCCGACCGGACGCTCACCAGGAGCGGGTCGGAGGGATCGCCCAGCCGACGACCCATCGCCTCCTCGAGCGAGCGCAGGTGGACGTCGATCTCGGCGGACAGGCCGTCGGGCACGTCGCCGGCCTCGAGATAGGCACGACAGGCCTCGGTGGAGACCGTGAAGCCCGGCGGGACCGGCAACCCCAGGTTGGTCATCTCTGCGAGGTTGGCCCCCTTCCCGCCGAGCAGGTCCTTCTGGTCCTTGTCGCCCTCGGTGAAGTCGTACACGTAGGTCATGGCCTGATCCTTGCGCGTCATCGGCCCGTTTGCGAGGACCGAACGTCCCGTCCGGTCGGGCTCGACCGGCTCACGTGACCGAGGACTCGTCGCCGCCGCCCTCGACGTACGACGGTCGCGTGTCGTCCTCGAGGCGGGCCAGGGCCGACGCGATGCGGCGCGCGGTGAAGTCGGCGCAACGCGCTCGGACCTGGTCGGGAGTCGCGAACGCGACCTCGCGGATCTCCCTCGCCTGCAGCACCGCGGTGTCGACGACGCTCGCGTCGTGCTCCCCGCCGTCGAAGACGAGGCAGACGGCGTCGTCCCAGCCGCCCCACGGCGGCAGCCAGTCGGTGAGCAGCAGGCCGCCGGCGTCGACGTCGAGGGCGAGCTCCTCGCGGATCTCCCGCCCGGCAGCGAGCCTCGGTGACTCACCGACCTCGACCACGCCGCCGGGGAGGTCCCAGTCGCGCTTGTAGGTGAGCCGGCAGATGAGCACGCCTCCCGCTCGGTCGCGCACGAGCAGCTGGCTGATGGCGCGCTTGCGCGGCAGGAACGAGTTGAGCAGCGCCCGGAACGCCGCCGGCTCGGTGAGCGGCGGGTCGCTCGCCAGGCGGGCCAGGACGACGTACGACGTGGTCTCGGCCCGGTCGCCGGTGCCCGGCTCGACCCTGCGCACCCCCTCGC
>JBAUWD010000389.1:0-3256 GCA_049583575.1 Nocardioides sp. | reverse complement strand
ACCAGGCCCCCTCCTCGTGCTGGGGGTACGTCGTGATCGCGTCGGCGAGCAGCCCCTGCATGGTGGCGCGGAGGGCCCGGGTCTCGGCCGCGGGGTCGGCACCCGTGAGCGGGACCGGCGCACCGATCCGAATCGCGATCGCCGTGCCGCGGCGGAAGTCGCGGTCGTGGTCCTTGGTCATCAGCCGCTGGGTCCCCCACAGCACCATCGGGACCAGCGGCACGCCGGCCCGGTGGGCGATCCGCACCGCGCCGGTCTTGAGCTCCTTGACCTCCATGGCGCGCGAGATCGTCGCCTCGGGGAAGATCCCGACCAGCTCGCCCGCCTCCAGGTGGCGGAACGTGTCAGCGAGGGACGCCTCGCCCTCGGCACGGTCGACCGCGATGTGCCGGCAGGCGCGCATGATCGGGCCGCTCACCCGGTGGTCGAAGAGCTCGCGCTTGGCCATGAAGCGCACCCGGCGCCCGATCCGGTCGGCCGGCAGCCCGCCGTAGACGAAGTCGACGTAGCCGATGTGGTTCAGCGCCAGGAGGGCCGGCCCGGTGCGTGGCAGGTGCTCGAGCCCCTGGATGTCGATCGGCTGCCCGAGCACGCGGAAGCCGAGCTTGGCCGCGTGGATGATGGTGGTGTAGACGACCTCGGACATGCGCGCAGCCTAGGCCGGTGTGCGTCGTACCACCGGAGGAGCTCGGTGACCGGTCAGCGGCGGGTGCTGAGGAAGTCCGCGATCCGGCCGATGGCCTCCTCGAGGACCGCGACGTCGGGCAGCGTGACCAGCCGGAAGTGGTCCGGGTCCGGCCAGTTGAAGCCGGTGCCGTGGGTGACCAGGATCCGCTTGGCGCGCAGCAGCTCGATGACGAAGCCCTCGTCGTCGTCGATGGCGTAGACCTCCGGGTCGAGGCGCGGGAAGCAGTAGAGCGCGCCGCGCGGTCGGACCGAGGTGACCCCGGGGATCTCGTTCAGGAGCCGGTCGGCCAGTTTGGTCTGTTCGTAGAACCGCCCGCCCGGTACGATCAGCTCCTCGATCGACTGGTAGCCGCCGAGCGCGGTCTGGATGGCGTGCTGGGCCGGCACGTTGGCGCACATCCGCATGTTGGCGATCAGGGTGAGGCCCTCGAGGAAGTCGGCGGCCAGCTCGGTCGGACCGGAGATCATCACCCAGCCGGCCCGGAACCCGCACACGCGGTAGGCCTTGGAGAGCCCGCTGAAGGTCAGGCAGAGCACGTCGTCGCCGGCGAACGTCGCCGCGTGGTGGTGGACGGCGTTGTCGTAGAGGATCTTCTCGTAGATCTCGTCGGCCATCACGACCAGCTGGTGCCGACGGGCCAGGTCGACCAGCGCTCGCACGGTCTCGTCGCTGTAGACCGCACCCGTGGGGTTGTTGGGGTTGATGATCACCAGCGCCTGGGTGCCCTCGGTGATCTTGGCCTCGATGTCGGCGAGGTCGGGGCTCCACCCGTTCGTCTCGTCGCAGCGGTAGTGGACCGGCGTGCCTCCCGACAGCGTGACGGCCGCGGTCCACAGCGGGTAGTCCGGCGCCGGCACCAGGATCTCGTTCCCGTCGTCGACGAACGCCTGCAGCACCATCGAGATCAGCTCGGAGACCCCGTTCCCGATGTAGACATCGTCCACCTGGACCTCGCGCAGGCCGCGCTCCTGGTAGTAGTGCGCGACGGCGGTGCGCGCGGGGTAGATGCCCTGTGAGTCGCTGTAGCCCTGGGCCTCGGGCAGGTGGTGGATCATGTCGGCGAGGATCGCGTCGGGAGCCTCGAACCCGAACGGCGCGGGGTTGCCGATGTTGAGCTTCAGGATGCGGTGACCCTCGGCCTCCAGGCGCTGCGCCTCGACCAGGATCGGCCCGCGCACGTCGTACCGCACGTGCTGCAGCTTCTGGCTCTGGCGGATCCGGCGCACGCTGCATCCTCTCAGGAGGATGCGGACTGCCTACCATGGTGTCCGCGGGCCGTGCCCGCGCGAACCGGGGAGGTGCCGATTGTCGCGCAAGGTCGTCCGGATCACCCTCGACCACCTCGCGGAGCTCGAGGCGCCGTGCCGGTCCTGCGTCTTCTGGGAGCTCGACCCGGTGCGCCGCGAACGCGTCGAGGAGCCGGCCGAGGAGAAGGAGACGTGGGTGTCGACGGTGCTCCGGGACTGGGGCTCGTGCGGCCGCGTCGTCCTCGTGGACGACCGCCCGGTCGGCTACGCGCTGTACGCGCCACCGGCGTACTTCCCCGGTGCCGGAGCCTTCCCGACCGCGCCGGTCTCACCCGACGCCGTACTGCTCTCCGCGGTGTACGTCGATCCCGCGGCGCGCGGCGGGGGGTTCGGCCGGATGCTGGTGCAGGGGATGGCTCGCGACCTGATCGAACGCGGCGGGATCCACGCCGTCGAGGCGTTCGGTGACACGCGTGGGCCGGGCGTGCTGGGTGCCGGCCACTGCCTCACCCCCGTCGACTTCCTGACGAGCGTGGGGTTCAAGACGCAGCGCGCGCACGCGACCACTCCCCGGATGAGGATGGACCTGCGGAGTGCGCTGTCGTGGCGGGAGGAGCTGGAGTCGGCCCTCGAGCGGGTGCTCGGGGCGGTCCGGCCGGCCCCGAAGACGCGTGCCGACCACCCGCGGGCGACCAGGGGCGGCTAGGCCTCTGCGCCGTTCGCTGCGGTGGTCACGACCGGCTTGCGCCGGTCGTGACCGTCCTCGCTCATCAGGCAGAGATGAAGTCCTGGAGCTCCTTGAGCAGCGCGGCCTTGGGCCGGGCGCCGACGATGGACTTCACGACCTCGCCACCGTGGTAGACGTTGATCGTGGGGATGCCGTTGACCCGGTAGGAGGAGGGCACGACCGGGTTCTCGTCGACGTTCATCTTCAGGAACGTGATCTTGTCGCCGTGCTCGGAGGCGAGCTCGTCGAGGATCGGGTCGACCTGGCGGCACGGACCGCACCACTCGGCCCAGAAGTCGACCAGGACCGGCTTGTCGGACTTGAGCACCGTCGTCTCGAAGTCTGCGTCGGTGACGGCAGTGAGGTTCGCCACGGGAGTTCCCTTCTGTCGGAGCAGGCCATGGGGCCTGGGTGTCGATGGCCACCCGGAGGTGTCACCGAGTGAACATCATGGCGCCGACAGATGTTCCCTCGACGGCGCCGGGCCGTCAGAGGCCGGCGGTCTTCACGGAGTCCGTGCCGGCCGAGCCGACCACGGCCTGTCGCGCCTCGGCGCTGGTCGCCGCGCTGTGGTCGAGCTCCGCGACGTAGCGC
>JBAUWD010000388.1:0-3944 GCA_049583575.1 Nocardioides sp. | reverse complement strand
CGGCCGCGCCGCGGACTGGTCCGACGCCCTGGAGGCGGTCCGGACGGTCGCCGCCGAGGTCGGGGTCGAGGTGTCCGTGGAGGCCGTGACGCGGCAGCCCTGGCATCCGAGCCGGTGTGGCCGGGTGCTGGCCGGCGACACGGTGCTCGGTCACGCGGGTGAGCTGCACCCGGGGGTCTGCCGGCGCTTCGGTCTGCCGCGCGGCACGTCGGCCCTCGAGATCGACCTCGACGTGCTCATGGCGCGTGCCGTCGACTCGCCGCGCGCGCCGTCGTACTCCAACCAGCCGGTCGCCAAGGAGGACGTCTCGCTGGTGGTCGACGAGTCGGTGGCGGCCGCTGCGGTCGAGGCGGCGCTGCGGAGCGGTGCCGGAGACCTGCTCGAGTCGGTCCGGCTCTTCGACGTCTACACCGGCCCGCAGGTGGGGGAGGGCCGCAAGTCCCTGGCCTTCGCACTGCGGTTCCGGGCGACCGACCGGACCCTCACCGAGAGCGAGGCCGCGGCCGCTCGCGACGCCGCGGTGGCCGCTGCCGCCTCCGCGGTCGGTGCGGTGCAGCGGTGAGGTGGTGTCGTCCTGACGACTGCCGGGTCGTGGTCCACCGGCTCGGGCGGTAGCGTCGGCGCCGTGACCGAACTCCGCCCGCAGACCATGCCCGCCGTCGATGCCGGGACCGAGGCGTGGTCCTCGTGGCTCACGACCCGCACCACCGACCAGCTCGACGCGGCCCGCGGGCTGATCGGCGCGCTCAAGACGGAGAGGCCACGCGACGCGGCCGTGCTGCTCGGGCGCTGGAACGACCTCAACCTCGCGCTCAGCAACGCGTTCGCGGCGAGCAGCCTGATCCAGCAGGTGCACCCGGATGCCTCGCTGCGTGAGCAGGCCGAGAGCGCCCAGCTCGAGGCGCACCGGCTGCTCACCGACCTGTCGCTGGACCGCGACCTCTACGACCTGATGGTCGTCGACGATGCCCAGCAGCGGACCTCCGGGCTCGACGACGACGCCGAGCGGGTTCGCAACTTCGCGCTCCGCGACTTCCGACGCTCGGGGGTCGACCGCGACGCCGCCACCCGCGACCGCGTCCGAGCCATCAACGAGCGCGAGACCGAGCTCGGGCAGGCGTTCGAGCGCAACATCCGCGACGACGAGACCAGGGTGTCGCTCCGCCCCGAACAGCTCGCCGGGCTGCCCCAGGACTGGGTCGACTCCCACCCGGTCGGCGACGACGGTCTCGTGGAGCTGACGCTGGAGTACCCCGACGTCGTCCCGATGCTGCAGTTCGGCACCGACCGCGAGGCGCGCCGTGCCGTGTCGGCGAGCTTCAACAACCGAGCCTGGCCGGCCAACGACCCCGTCCTCGCGGAGCTGCTCGCGCTCCGGCAGGAGCACGCCCGCCTCCTCGGCTACGACGGGTGGCCGGCGTACGACGCCGAGGTCAAGATGATCGAGACCGGGGACGCGATCGCTGCCTTCATCGAGAAGATCAGCAAGGCCGCCGAGGGTGCCGCGCTGCGCGACCGCGACATCCTGCTCGAGCGCATCCGCCAGGACCGTCCGGACGCCGACGTCCTCGACTCGGCCGACGTCAACTTCTATCTCGAGACGCTGCGCCGCGAGCGCCACGACGTCGACTCACAGGAGGTGCGCCGGTACTTCGACTTCGAGAAGGTGCGCCAGGGGCTGCTCGACGTGACCGGCCGCCTGTTCGGCCTGAGCTACCAGGCCGTGGATGCGCCGACCTGGCACTCGGACGTCGCGTCGTACGACGTGACCCTGGGCGGGGAGCAGCTCGGGCGGATCCACCTCGATCTGCATCCGCGCCCCCACAAGTTCAGCCACGCGGCCCAGTTCACCCTGGTCGAAGGCGTGGCCGGGCGTCAGCTGCCGGAGGGGGTGCTGGTGTGCAACCTGCCGCGCGGGCTGATGGAGCACCGCGACGTGGTCACGCTCTTCCACGAGTTCGGACACCTGGTCCACCACGTGCTCGGCGGCCACCAGCGCTGGGTCCGGCTCTGCGGGGTCGCCACCGAGTGGGACTTCGTCGAGGCGCCGTCCCAGCTGCTGGAGGAGTGGGCGTGGGACGCCGGTGTGCTGGCGCGCTTCGCCACCGACGACTCCGGGCAGGCGATCCCCGAGGCGCTGGTGGCCCGGATGCGTGAGGCCAACGACTTCGCCAAGGGGTTGCAGACGCGTACCCAGATGTTCTACGCGGCGCTGTCCTACCGGTCGCACCAGGACCCGCCCGACGACCTCACCGCCCTGTCGCGCGAGCTGCAGGCGACGTACTCGATGGTGGCGCCACTGCCCGACACCCACTTCCACACCGCGTTCGGGCACCTCAACGACTACTCGTCCGGCTACTACACCTACATGTGGTCACTGGTGATCGCGAAGGACCTGTTCTCGGCGTTCGACCGCAGCGACCTGTTCGCCCCCGAGGTGGCCGCGCGCTACCGCGACCGCATCCTGGCGCAGGGCGGCCGCAAGGACGCCGCCGACCTGGTGGAGGACTTCCTCGGCCGGCCGTTCGGGTTCGAGTCGTTCGCCGACTGGCTCGCGGAGTAGGGACGCGCTCGGCGGCGACCCGCGCCGGCTCAGAGGATGGGCTCGTGGATGACGGCGCGGAAGCGGTCGACGATCTTGAGGTCGCCCGCGAGGTGGGTCTGGGCCCCGTCGCCCCGCCGCCAGATGCGGGCGTCGAGCGCCTCGGCGGTGCCGCTGATGACCGCGTCGGGCTCGACACCGGGGTCGGCCACCACGTGGAGGTCGTCCTCGTCGTGGGGGACCCCGTCGTCGTCGGTGCCGTGGAAGCGGCCGAGCTGCACCCAGACCTGGTCGCCGGTGTCGGTGAGGTCGAGGCGGAGGTAGTGCTGGAGCGGTGCGAAGGTGCCCCACGGCGGGCACCCGCCGTACATCACGTCGAGGACCTCCTCGACCCCGTCGGCCGCGAGCGCGGCCGGGAACGGTGAGGTGGTGTGGGCGGTCAGCTCGGCGTCGCGGCGGTGGATCAGCGCCTCGTGGGCCTGGCGGCGGGCGATGAAGCCGACGGTGTGGTCGCTCGACCAGGTCCACGCCTCGTCGGTGGGGTCGGCCGCCTCCAGCACGTCGGCGAGCGCGACCGAGCCGGCGTCGAAGAGTGCGAGGAGGCCGGCGTGGTCGGCCGGGCGCTCGGGCTGGGTGTACTCCTCGGGGTCCTTCGGCCGGTGCGAGACGACCCACGTCCAGAAGGACTGCACCTCGGCCAGGTGCCACAGCAGGTCGTCGGCGCGCCAGTCGGGACACGTCGGCACGTCGGCCCGGGGGTCGCATTCGGCCAGCACGTCGCGGAACCGGCGGGACTCGTCGCGCAGGTGCTGGAGGTACGTCGAGTGGTCGAGGCGGCTCATGGCCCGAACCTAGCCGCGGGCACCGACAACCGCGACCCCCGGGCGGCCGGCCGGTCCCCGGCCCACGACCCGGGCCGAGTTAGCATGATCATGCGTCTGCATGTATGGTCATGCAGGTGAGGTCCTACACGGTCGCGGTGGCCGGCGCGAGTGGCTACGCGGGCGGCGAGGTGCTGCGACTGCTGCTCGGCCACCCCCGCGTGGAGATCGGCACGCTCGCCGCGGGTGCGAGCGCGGGGGAGAGCCTCGGGTCGGTGCAGCCCCATCTCGCGCCGCTCGCCGACCGCGTCCTCGCGGAGACCTCCGTGGAGAGCCTCGCCGGGCACGACGTGGTCTTCCTGGCGCTCCCGCACGGACAGTCGGGCCCGCTCGCGGCAGCCCTGCCGGAGGAGAGCCTCGTGGTCGACTGCGGGGCCGACTTCCGTCTCGCCGACGCGGCCGCGTGGGAGCGCTTCTACGGTGGCGCGCATGCCGGCACCTGGCCGTACGGGCTGCCCGAGCTGCCCGGTGCGCGCGCCGCGCTGCGCAGCGCGCGCCGGATCGCCGTACCGGGGTGCTAC
>JBAUWD010000387.1:0-23453 GCA_049583575.1 Nocardioides sp. | reverse complement strand
GGCCGACGCGGAGGAGGTCCTCGACCTGGTGCGCACCAACCTCGCGCCGGCCGTCGTGGGATGCTCCGTGGCCGTCTCGGCCTTCCTCGCCGCCGGGGGCGGCGGGTCGATCGTCAACGTCTCCTCGCATCAGGCGCAGCGCCCGGTCCGGGGCGCGCTCCCCTACGCCACGGCCAAGGCCGCGGTCGAGGGCCTCACCCGCGCGGTCGCGGTCGACCACGGGCCACAGGGCATCAGGTGCAACGCGGTCGCCCTCGGCTCGATCACCACCGAGCGCTACCGGGCGTTCCTGGCAGCCGATGCCGGACGCGCACGCGAGGTCGAGGACCAGGTACGCCGCCTCCACCCGCTGGGCCGGATCGGACGGCCCGAGGAGGTGGCCTCCGTGGTCGCGTTCCTGCTCTCGGACGAGGCGGCGTTCGTCAACGGAGCCGTGCTCCCCGTCGACGGGGGGCGCGCGGCGTACGGTCCCGACCCGGAGGAGACCTGACCTCGCGGGGTGCGCCGACCCTTCGCCGAGACCGGGACGCGGCTCGGGCTACGCCGCGACCCGGAGCGGGACGGTCGCCGACCGGCAGACCAGGTCGTGGAGCCCCCGGCCGTCGGGGCGGAAGACCAGCGGCGGGATGACCAGGCAGATCATCACCTGCCGGAGGAGCGCCACCAGCAGGGTGAGCGGTCGGCCGCTGCCGTCGATGCGGACCACCCTCAGCCGCGTGGCGAGCTGCCCGAACGACCCGCCGGACAGCGCCATCAGGAACGCGGACTCCCCGACGAACAGGAGGTTGAGGTAGACCGACGGAAGGGTCCCGTTGCCGAACCACGAGCGCCCGTAGATCAGCAGCATCACGCCCCAGCAGGCCGCGTAGTCCACCAGCAGGGCCAGCACGCGCCGTGCCCAGGAGGCCGTCTCGAAGGGCAGCTCGGGCGTGGGCACGCGGTCAGGGTAGCCAGCGCCCGTCGTACGACGACCGCCCGGCGGTCACGTGTTACGTCGGTGAAACAAACCGGATACGGTCAAGAAACTGCCGTTCCCTACGTTGGCCGCATCCGATGCCCGACTGCGTCGGATACCCGATGCCCGAGACGAAACACCAGGCTGCCGATCGCAGCCGAGGAGGACGAATGTTCGCCAACAGCGACGAGCTGCTCAAGTACATCAAGGACGAGGACGTCGCGATGGTCGACGTACGCTTCTGCGACCTCCCCGGCGTCATGCAGCACTTCACCGTCCCGGTCTCGTCGTTCTCCCAGTCCGTCTTCGACAACGGGCTGAACTTCGACGGCTCGTCGATCCGTGGCTTCCAGGCCATCCACGAGTCCGACATGTCCCTCTTCCCGGACCCGACGACGGCGTACGTCGACCCCTTCCGCACCGCCAAGACGCTGGTCGTGAACTTCTTCATCCACGACCCGCTCACCGGTGAGGCCTACTCGCGCGACCCGCGCAACATCGCCCGCAAGGCCCAGGCCTACCTGGCCTCGACCGGCATCGGCACGAGGGCGTACTTCGCGCCGGAGGCCGAGTTCTACGTCTTCGACTCGGTGCGGTTCGAGACCAAGGTCAACGCCGGCTACTACCACATCGACTCCGAGGCCGGCGCCTGGAACTCCGGCTCCGAGGACAACAACCGCGGCTACAAGGTGCGCTACAAGGGCGGGTACTTCCCCGTGGCGCCGTACGACCACTTCGGCGAGCTGCGCGACGAGATGGTCACCGAGATGGAGCGGGCGGGCCTCGTCGTCGAGCGCGCCCACCACGAGGTCGGCACCGCCGGTCAGGCGGAGATCAACTACAACTTCGACGAGCTGCTCAAGGCCGCCGACGACGTGATGAAGTTCAAGTACATCGTCAAGAACGTCGCCTGGCGCAACAACAAGACCGCGACCTTCATGCCGAAGCCGATCTTCGGCGACAACGGCTCGGGCATGCACTGCCACCAGTCGATCTGGGACGGCGACGAGCCGCTGTTCTACGACGAGACCGGGTACGCCGGACTGTCCGACGTCGCGCGCTACTACATCGGCGGCATCCTCGAGCACGCGCCCTCGCTGCTGGCCTTCACCAACCCGACCGTGAACTCCTACCACCGGCTGGTGCCGGGCTTCGAGGCTCCGGTCAACCTGGTCTACAGCCAGCGCAACCGCTCGGCCTGCGTCCGCATCCCGATCACCGGGTCGAACCCGAAGGCCAAGCGCATCGAGTTCCGCTGCCCCGACCCCTCGGCCAACCCCTACCTCGCGTTCTCCGCGATGCTGCTGGCCGGCATCGACGGCATCCGGAACAAGATCGAGCCGCACGAGCCCGTCGACAAGGACCTCTACGAGCTGCCCCCCGACGAGCACGCCGACATCCCGACCGTGCCCGGCACCCTGAACGAGGTCATGGACTCCCTCGAGGCCGACCACGAGTTCCTGCTCGAGGGCGGCGTCTTCACCGGCGACCTGATCGAGACCTGGATCGACTACAAGCGCACCCAGGAGATCCAGCCCGTCGCCCTACGCCCCCACCCGCACGAGTTCGAGCTCTACTACGACATCTGAGCCACAGGGCCCATTGCGGCTCTGACCTGCACGTTCGCGCAGCCCCTGCCAGGGCTCCCCCAGGCTGGGGCTGCCGGGCCTCTGCATCCGGGTCTCCACATCTGGGGATGTGGTCCACGTCACGTCCCGGTGATCCGGGGCGACTGCGCTCGTTGGTCAGTCTCGGACCAACAGGTCCATCACCAACCAGGAGCCGACACCACCGGCCACCTCACCACGCCCACCCGTCGGGGTACCCAAGATCGGGGTGCCACGCTTGTCCGAACGTGACGCCTTTCGCCCACATGGGCGTGGCCGCCATGGCTGGCCGACGCGAATCCCGAGGCTTGGCCTCAACACGCTCGAGGCTGCCAGCTGATCCGGATTCCTCGGCTGTCTCCATATGTCGGATCAACCGGTGTCACGGGTCCCAGCCCGCCCCGAGGGTGGAGCATGACGGTCCCGGAACCCCGAAGCGCGGATGGCCGTGGTTGCGAGCTCTTGAGCTTCGTCGCCCTCGGGTTCGTTGACTCCCGACTCAGCCCTCCTGGGTGGAGACCAGCTCGACGGCGACGTCGACGACGAGGTCCTCCTGTCCGCCTACGAGGTGCCGCTCTCCGCAGCGCAGGAGGATGGCGCGGGCGTCCAGCCCGTAGCGGCTGGCCGCGGCCTCAGCGTGCCGCAGGAACGACGAGTAGGTCCCGCTGTAGCCCAGCGACAAGGTCTCGCGGTCGACGCGGACGGGCCGGTCCTGCAGGGGCCGGACGAGGTCGTCGGCGGCGTCCTGGAGAGCGAGCAGGTCACACTTGTGGTCGATGCCGGACAGGCTTGCCACCGCGACGAAGGCCTCGATCGGGCAGTTGCCCGCGCCGGCGCCGTGACCGGCGAGGGAGGCGTCGACTCGTACTGCTCCTGCCTCGACGGCCGCCACGGAGTTCGCTACCGAGAGCGAGAGGTTCTCGTGGGCGTGGATGCCGATCTCGGTGGTGGGGTCGAGGACGTCGCGGTAGGCCCGCACCCGGGCGGCCACGTCGTTCATCGTGAGGCGGCCCGCTGAGTCGGTGACGTAGACGCAGTGGGCGCCGTAGGTCTCCATCAGGCGGGCCTGACGGGCCAGCTCCTGGGGTGAAGCGAGGTGAGCCATCATCAGGAAGCCGGAGACGTCCATGCCGAGCTCGCGCGCCGCCGCGATGTGCTGGGCGGCGATGTCGGCCTCGGTGCAGTGGGTGGCGATTCGCACGCTGCGGACGCCGAGGTCCCGGGCCCGCCTGAGCTCGTGGACGGTGCCGACGCCCGGCAGGAGCAGCGTGGTCAACCGGGCGCGCCGCACAGCGCCCGCCGCCGCCTCGAGCCACTGCCAGTCGGTGTGCGAACCGGGGCCGTAGGTGAGCGAGCCGCCGGCGAGCCCGTCGCCGTGGGCGACCTCGATGGCGTCGACGCCGGCTGCGTCGAGCGCCCTCACGATGCGGCGTACGTCGTCGAGCCCGATCCGGTGGCGTACGGCGTGCATGCCGTCGCGGAGGGTGACGTCCTGGAGGTAGACCGGTGCGCTCACGTCATCGCCATTCGGGTCACCAGCTGCTCGGCCACCCGGATCGCTGCCGAGGTCATGATGTCGAGGTTGCCGGCGTACGAGGGGAGGTAGTGGGCGGCTCCCTCGACCTCGAGGAAGACCGCCACCTGGTGGGTCGGTCGGTCCGCTCCGGCGGGCAGAAGGGTGTGCACCGGTTGGTCGCTCGGGACCTCGGTGATCTGGACCTCACGCTTGAGCCGGTAGCCCGGCACGTAGGAGGCCACCTCACCGACCATCGCCTCGATCGACGCCCGGATCTGCGCCTGCGTCACGTCGCCCGGTGCCGCGACCAGCGCGAAGACCGTGTCGCGCATCGTCAGAGGCGGCTCGGCCGGGTTCAGGACGATGATCGCCTTGCCGCGTGCGGCGCCGCCGACGGCGACGATCGCTGCGGCCGTGGTCTCGGTGAACTCGTCGATGTTGGCTCGGGTGCCGGGCCCTGCGCTCTTGGAGGCGATGGAGGCCACGATCTCGGCGTAGGCGACCGGGACGACGCGGCTGATCGCCGCGACGATGGGGATCGTGGCCTGACCGCCACAGGTCACCATGTTGAGGTTCGGGGCATCGAGGTGGTGTCCCAGGTTCACGGCCGGCACCACCTGGGGCCCCAGTGCCGCCGGCGTGAGGTCGATGAGCCGCACGTTGTACGGCGCGAGCCGGCGGGCGTGCTCGACGTGTGCCTGGGCGGAGGTCGCGTCGAAGACGATCTCGATCTCGTCGAGGTCCGGCCCGGCCAGCAGCCCGTCGAGGCCCTCGGAGGTCGTCGGGACGCCCAGCCGAGCAGCCCGCGCCAGGCCGTCGGACTCCGGGTCGATGCCGACCATGACCCCCATCTCCAGATGCTCGCTGGTGCGGAGCACCTTGACCATCAGGTCCGTGCCGATGTTGCCCGAGCCGATCACGGCGACCTTCGACCTGCCGGGCGGCCCGGCATCCGTGGTCATGCGCACTCGCCGTCGACATGGACCGAGACCGAGCCGAGACCCGTGATGCGGGCCGTCACTGTGGCTCCCGGCCGGACCGCTCTCATCGGACCGAGGGCCCCCGACAGCACGATCTGTCCGGCCCGCAGCGGGTCGCCGAGGTCATGAGCACGGCGAGCGAGCCAGACCAGCGCTTCGACGGGGTCACCCAGGCAGGCGGCCCCGGTGCCGGTCGAGACGAGCTCACCGTCGATCCTCAGCTCCATCTCGACTGCGCGGGGCTCGAGCTCGGCCAGCGTGCGGGCCACCGAGCCGAGCACGAACGCACCTGAGGAGGCGTTGTCGGCGACGGTGTCGACGATGGTGATGTCCCAGGCATCGATCCGACTCCCGCAGACCTCGATCGCAGCCACCATGTGGTCGACGGCCGAGCACACCCGGGCCCGGTCGAGCGGAAGCGTGGTCAGGTCCTCGGCGAGCGCGAACGCGACCTCGGCCTCGACGCGTGGCTGGAGCACCGAGTCGAAAGGGAGGGTGTCCCCGTCGAAGTACACCGCGTCGTCGAACAGCACGCCGAAGTCCGGCTGGTCCACGCCGAGCTGGGCTTGGACGGCCGTGGACGTGAGCCCGATCTTGTGCCCCACCACGCGAGACCCGCCGGCGATGCGCTCCTGCGCGAGGCACCGCTGGACGGCGTACGCCGTCTCCAGGTCGTCGTGCCCGATCAGGTCCCGCACGGGCGCGCAGGGAACCCCCGTGGCAGCGGCGGCCCGCAGGCGCGCGACGGCCTCCGCGGTTGCCGGCTCGAGCCCCGGCCCTGGTCGCGAGATGAGCTTCATGCGCCGCGTGAGGCCGCGACCGGGCAGAGCAGGTCGAGGTCGACCAGCTCACGAAGCACGTGGCGGGCCCGGCTCACGTCACCCGGGCGAGGCAGGACGTCCGCCACCGCGACGCACCGCCGGCCGACGGCCCCGCTGACCGGTGTGTGGCTCATCCGGCAGCCTCCAGACGGGTCAGCAGCTTCGGGGTCACCGAGCGGTACGCCGCCGGGCTCACCGGGTTGAGCCAGTGCGAGGCCCGGGTCATCCGCCCGATGTTGAGGTCGAGGTCGCCCAGGACCTCGTCAGCGTTGTGCAGGGAGAAGGGGATGATCTTGCCCCCGTGGTTGTGGTGACCGGCGACGGCGACGTCCATGAACGCCAGCTGCTCCTCGGCCGCCGCCCGCATCTCCTCCTCGGTCGGCTTGTCGAGGATGCCGGCGAGGTCCGCGGCGATCCACAGCGCCGCCATCTCGGCGTTGAGCGGGCTGAAGAACGACGAGTTGTACCCGTTGAAGTACAGGCCCCGCACGGTGGGTGGAAGGATCTGCCGATAGAGCACGAAGTTGGCGCGGTCGTCGAAGATCTCGGCCTGCACGTCCTCGGGGAGGAATGCCGCGCCCGGGGTGAACCCGGTCGAGCACACGATGAGGTCGGCCGGCAGGAGCGAGCCGTCGACCAGCTCGGCGTACGGCGACCCGTCCTTCTCGAGCAGCCGCTGGATGACGGTGTTGGGGTGGACCGTGATCGACTCCGCGCGCACCCCCTCGAAGAACCCCTCGGTGGCCAGACCGATCGCGCCCTTGACGATGTCCTCCATCGCCCCGGGCGGCAGCAGGTCAAGCTCCCGGAGGTGGAACTGCTTCACCGACACCCCGCCGACGGAGTTGAGCATCCGCCGGCGCAGGCCGTTGCCGGGTCCGTGCAGGAACTTCTCCATGCCGCGCAGCACCCGATAGCGGAACAGCGCCTCTCCCATCCGGGTCAGCAGCAGCATCTTGAAGTTCACGACACCGTGCAGCTTCCGGGGCACCTTCCACAGGAGGTGCCGAGCAATCACGTCGGTCGAGGCGGCGACCTCGCTGATCGGGACGGTGACGTCACAGGCCGACTTGCCGTAGCCCACCACCAGCACGTGCTTGTCCCGCGCCTCCTCCGCATCGTGCAGCTCGGTCCCCGGGATCAGCCGACCGCCCGCCGCCTCGAAGTCCGCGAGCCCGTCGTACGACGGGACGAACGGCTCGCTGAAGATGCCGTTGGCCACCACCAGCCGGTCGACGCGCTCCGTGGCGGCACCGGTCGGCGACGCGAGTTGGAGGCGCCAGCCGTCGCCGTCGCGCTCGACGGAGCGGACCTCGGTGGACAGCCGCGGCCGTACGTCGTTGTGCTCCGCGTAGTCGATGAGGTAGGTCTGGATCTGCTCGCCCGACGGCCATTCGGGGAAGGCCTTGGGCATCGGGAAGTCCGAGAACGCGTACTGCGCCTTCGGGCTCTGCGTGCACAGGCCCGGGTAGCGACGGGTGGCACTCCACACGCCGCCGATGTCCGGCGCCTTGTCGACGACGATCACCTCGTGGCCGGCCTGCTGAAGGACCTTCGCGGTGACGAGGCCGGCCACGCCGGCACCGATGACTCCGACGCGCATCTCAGTGCCCCGGAGGAAGATCCATCTCGATCCCGAAGTCGTCCATGATCGCCTTCACCTTGGCGAAGTCCATGGGACCGGGAGGCATCTCCGACAGCGCCTGGTAGTAGGCCTCGAGGCCGGCGGGCGAGACGACCGAGATGACGCGTGACTCCTCGTCGTAGGGATTGCGGAAGGCGTGGGGCACGTTCCGCGGCAGGTAGAGGTAGTCGCCGAAGCCGATCGTGAACTCCTCGCCGCCGAGGGTGACATCCATCTTCCCGGCCAAGCAGACGAAGGACTCGTCCTCCCGGGTGTGGGTGTGCACCGGCGGACCGTTGACCCCCGCAGGGACGCTGTACTCGAACAGGGAGTAGGCGTCCTGGGTGTTCTTGCCGCTGTTCTTCATCGTGATGGTGAGGCCGATCGCAGGGATCTGCTCCCCCTCACGCGACAGAACCTTGAAACCTCCGTTGAGGGTCATTCGTCCTCCCGCCTCTGGCACCGGGGTGGTCCCGATGTGGCTGTGCCCACAGTGGTGCCTGGTGGTGCTCGCGGCCAACGCCTGATCCCGGTGAGCGGGACTCGGGTTCAGAGCGCGAAGCTGGTGGCGATCCCCATCCCTGTGATCCACTCCGGGACGGGCTCATACGACGTCCACACGACCGGGCTGCCCACCGCAGCGGCACCGATGAGCCAGGTGCGGACCTCATGCCCACCGGATCCGGCGACCTCCTCCAGGCCGGCGTGGCCGAGGTCGGCCAGCGCCGCCAGGTCGAGCGCGCGCAGCCGGTCGAGGAACCAGCCGTCCCACTCGACGTTCACCCGGGCGGCGGGGTTGCCGCCCATCGCACGGACCCGGGGCTCGCGCGCAGCGGCGAACGCGCGGACGTCGGCACGGCCGTGGATCAGCGCATCTCGTCGCTCGCCCTGCACCGACGGGTCGCGCGGGTCGTTGGAGGGCAGCCAGTGCGAGAGCCCCCCGCTGGCGAGCACGAGCACCCGCCCGCCGTCGGCCGCGCGGAGCGCCTGACCCAGCCGCTTGCCGAGCTCGAGGCACCGTTCGAGCGACGGGAGCGGCGGCGCTGCGGTGTTGACCACGATCGGGACGAGGGGCACCCCGAGCCCGCAGACCATCTCGTAGCTCTGCACGATCCCGTGGTCGACGGTCAGCGAGTAGGACAGCGCGGGGTCGAAGCCACCCCGGGTCAGCCCGTCGTACGACGACCAGGCGAGCCCGGACTCCACCTTGAGCGGACCCGCGGTGCTGCCGTAGTCGCCGAAGCCCTCGGCCTCCTCGACGCCGACCACGAACGGCGGCATCACGTCGTAGAAGTTGGCGTGGAAGTGGTCGGGACCGATCACCACCACCGTGTCCGGGTGCAGCTCCGCCACCGCGTCGGCCACCCGGGCCGCGTCACCCAGGAAGGCCGCGCCGGGACGGCCCAGCTCCTCGGGAGGGAGCAGGGCTGCGAACGGCGAGTGGGAGATGCCCACGAATCCGATCAGGTCACTCATCGAGCAGGAACTCCTCGTGCACGCGGAGGAACGCCGATGGTTCCTCCCACTGGGGCCAGTGCCCGGCGTCCTCGATGACCTCGAGCCGGGCACCGGGGATCCACGTCCGCAGCAGCTCGGCCTCGTCGAGGCCACCGGTCGGATCGTGGTCGGTCCACAAGAGCAGCGTGGGCGCGGTGATACGACCGACCCAGTCAGGACCCCACGCGTAGTCCTTGCGCACCTCGGGATCCTGGAGCACCAAGGTGTTCTCGATGGCGCGCAGGAAGCCGGGCCGGGAGTAGACCTCGCGCCGTAGGTCCACCAGCTCGTCGGTGACCATCTCCGTGCGGTGGAACAAGAACTCCACCCGCCGCCGAACGTTCTCGTCGGTCGGGTCCTTGACGGCTGCCAGCGTGCTCTCGCGCAGGCGCGCCATCACCTCCGGCTTGTTGGTGATGTTGCCCGGCGTGTTGAGGACCATCCGGTCGACGCGCCCCGGCTCGTGGGCAGCGGTCCATGCCGCGACCCAGCCACCCAGCGACTCACCGGACAGATGGGCTCGCTCGATGCCGAGAGCGTCCAGCAGCCCGAGGAGATGCGCCGAGAGGACGTCGATCGTGTAGGGCCGGTCCGGCAGCTCCGACCAGCCGTGGCCCACCATGTCGAAGGCGGTGACCCGGAACCGGCGAGACAGCGCCGCGACGTTGCGGCTGTAGGCCTCGAGGTGTCCCCCGGTGCCGTGCAGCAGGACGAGCTCGGGCCCCGCCCCGGCGCGCAGCACACGGGTTGCGACACCGGCCACGTCGACGTATCCCAGCTCGTGCGGGACCCGGTTCAGCTCGCCCCAGATGCTCACGTGCTCAGGGACCTCAGTGGCCATGCTCGTCCCCCTCTGCGAAGCGTGCCCTTGCCTCGTCGATACCGACCTGCCCGGCGCTCTGCCGTCGTACCAGGCCGAACAGCGCCAGCAGCCGGGAGCTCTCGATGGTCAGGAACTCCACCGGCTCCGTCGTGGAGTCGTTGTAGTGGCGGTGCCAGGCCCAGGGCGGGGTGTAGACGAAGTCACCGGACGCCCAGGTGACCGTGTCGTCCTCGATCTCGCTGTGCCCGCGCCCGGCCAGCACCGCATGGACGGTCTCGTGGTGGTGCCGCTGCATGTCCGAGCTCTGGCCGGGCGGGATCACCTGACGGAAGATCTCGAACGTCGTGGTCGGCAGGCGCCCCGCGATGCTCAGCTCGGTGGGGTTGGAGACCTGGTCGGCCGGCAACCGCACCAACTCGTCGCCGTGCACGACCACGGGGCGGTCCCGGCGCGGCCGGACCACCGGGCCGAACGTGCCGAGGAAGTCGGCCAGGGTGAAGTCCTCTCCCGAGATCGCCATCAGACGGCCTCCGTCCGGCCGCCGTCGACGGTCAGCACCGTCCCGTTGACGAAGCTCGCCCCGCCCGAGCACAAGAACGCGACCGCAGCCGCCACCTCCGCCGGATCTGCCGAACGGCCGGCCGGCACGGTGGCGACGTCGCGCCTGTCCTCCTCGGCCACGGTGGTGCCAAACCGCTCGGCGCGCCGGGTGAGCACCTCCGTACGCCGTGCGGTCGCGGTCGCGCCCAGGGCCACGCAGTTCACGGTCACGCCCCGGTCGGCGTACTCGCGGGAGAGCAGCTTCGCGGCCGAGGTGGAGGCAGACCGGAGTGCCACGGAGAGGGCCAGATCGGGCTGCGGCTGCCGGACGGCGTTCGAGGTCACGAAGACGACCCGGCCGAAGCCTCGGGCGGCCATGCCGGGCAGAGCGGCCCGCGCCAACGACACCGGACCGAGGACCAGCAGGTCGAAAGCGGCGCGCCACTGGGCGTCGGTGACGTCGAGGATCCGTCCGGGCGGTGGTCCCCCGGCGTTCAGCACCAGCAGGTCGAGACGCCCGTGCTCCCCCTCGACCTCCCCGACCGTCGCGGGAGCCGCGTCCGCGTCGGCCATGTCATGCACCAGGAAGCCGGCCTTCTCGTCGCCGATAGCGCCCAGGTCGAGGGCCGCGGACTCCAGGGAGTCGGCGTTCCGGCCGAACAGGACCACCCGCGCCCCTGACTCGGCCAGCGCCTCGGCGCACGCCCGGCCGACGCCCGTGGCGCCTCCGCCGACCAGTGCCACTGTCGTGCCGATGGCTCCTCCTCCGCTCGCGGTAGGCACAGCATGGTCAGCGCGCGAGAGCCGTGCCAAGGCTGCTTCCCGCTGAGCGGGACTGTCAGCCGAACCGGCCCTTGAGCGCACGCGACGCCGACGCGGCGGTGATCCGGACGAGGGGGCCGAGGTGGTCGGCCTGGATCCGTCTGGTCGGACCGGTCACCGACAGGGCGGCGACGACTCCCTTGATCGGGTCCATCACCGGGGCGCCCACGCACGAGAGGCCGACATTCCCTTCCTCGCGGTCGAACGCCCACCCACGGTCGGGGATCGCGACCAGCTCACGCTGGAGCTCCTCGACCGAGGTGATCGTGTACTTCGTCCGGGCCGGAAGGGGTGCCTCGAGCACGGGACTGACCACCTCCCGCGGGGAGTAGGCGAGGATTGCGCGGCCCAGGCTCGAGGCGTACGCCGGAAGTCGGCTGCCGACCCGGTTCAGCTGCTTGTGGTGATGGTGCCCGGTGATCTTCTCGGTGAGGATCACGTCGGTCCCGTCGAGGACGCCCAGCTGCACGGTCAGGCGGGTCGCCTCGTGGAGGTCCTGCATGTAGGGCAGGACGACGTCGCGCAGCTCACTGCGCGTGGGAGCCAGGCTCGCCAGCTCGAACAGCCGGTCACCGACGTGGTAGTACCCGTTGCGCCGACCCAGCCAGCCCAGCTCCACCATCTGGGTCGCCGTACGGTGCGTGGTCGACCTCGGCAGGCCACTGCGGTCGACCAAAGTCGCCAGCGACAGGCGGCGGTGCGACTCGTCGAAGGCATGGAGAAGCCGATCGGCCCGCACCAGCATCCCGTCGCCGGCGTCCCCCAGACTGGGATCCATGCCGACACCGTAACCCCAGTCACTTGACCGGAGTTCGACGTCGATCGAGATAGCCCATCACCGGGCCGTCGTGCAGGCTCGCGGTCGATCCGAGGTGGGTCGGTACGGCCCCGCCTGAACCGGGCGAAGACCCAGCGAGGTCCGCGTCACGTCGCCTCCCCTCGACCTGTTGACGCGGGGTACTGGGGCAGGCGGTGTCGTCGAGTCGGTCCAGCCCCGCACCGGCGTTCTCGTGACGCGGGCCTCCTATCGGTCTGCATGCTCGGCGATGAAGTCCGCTGTTGCCGCCCGGATCTCGGTCTCGTGTCCGAGGAGGAGGTGACCGCCGGTGAGACCGAGGAAGGTGCTGTCTCGAATGCGTCTGGTCAGCTCCTGGCCACCCGCGTGTTCGCGGGGATCATCGACAGCCTGGACGATCAGGGTCGGGACGGTGATCTCCTCGAACGGGACGTCGTTCACACCCGGGTTGGTGACCTCGTTGTCGAAGAGGACTCCCTTCGTGCGCTCCGAGATCGGCATCGAGGCGACGAACGCCTGTTGCACCGCGAGCTCCTTGTCCGCCTTGCTCATGCGTGCGATCAGGGCCTTCGGCATCAGCATCCCCAACAGCATGTCCGGGACCGCCTTGACCGCAGCCCAGTAGACGAAGTCGTGTCGGGCTACCAGTGCCGGGATGGGGCCGGGAAGCGGGCCGGGGACCGCCGAGGAGATCAGGATCAGTCCGTGCGTCCGCTCCGGATGATCGATCGCGAACCACATCGCCGAGGGTCCGCCCGCCGAGTTCCCCACCATGTGGACCCGTTCGATCCCCAGGTGGTCGAGGAGCTCCCGGTATGCCTGGGCCTGCATGCGCACCGTGGCCCCCGGCGGAATCGTCGACCTCAGGTAGCCGAACCGGGAGACGTGGACGAACCGGTGGTCGGGTCCCAGGACGCGCCACCGCGTGACGATGCTCTCGGCCTGGTCGACTCCACCCGTGATGCCGTGCGAGACCAGAACGGTGGGGCCCTCGCCGGTCACCCGGTACTCGATGTCGCCGAAGGTGGAGCGGTAGCTCTCGGTCGGTTGGGCGGCCAGTCGGGCTCGCGCCCTCCACATGTCGTGGCGGAACATCTCCTCCACCACGGCCACCGCAACGGGGACGAGTCCCGCGCTCAGAGCCAGCGCTCGGACGCCACCGCGCTCGAGTGCGCCCACCGATCTCGACACCGTCGCCGTGCCCGTGCTCGGGGTAGTGGCTCGTGGCCTCGTGGTCGTCTTCATTCGGCGAGCTCCTAGCGCCCGGAGAGCTGAGAGATGGCAGTCGGCCAGGCCGCAGCGAGGACCACGACGTCGATCGCGACGGCGGCGGCCCACCACGGAGTGAACGTCGCCACGATCAGTGCCAGGGACGCACAGGCGGAGAGGACCGCGACCGGTGCCCACAGGTCGTGGTGGAGCAGGTACGCCGCTCCGGCGACCACGAATCCGCAGCCCGCGACCATCGCCAAGGTCACCACCGCCGGCCGCACGTCCGCGAACAGCCAGGACGCCTGATGACCGAATCCGGGCACGTCATCTCGTCGCGCGGGAAGCCAGATCGCGGGGTGGAGAACCCCATGAAGAATCAAGAACAGCCCAACAGCGACACGCCACATCCAGCCCACCTCCTGGCTTTGCGAGGAGACCACCGCCAGGACGCGGCCCGTCGGGCGGCGTCAACCTCCGACGGGCCGAACGCTACGCGCGGATACTCGCTCTCGGCAGGGCCAGATGTCCCAGGTCATGAAGCAGAACAGCACTTCGACCCGGGTCGCGGTGGACACCCTCGACATCGGCCGCGGGCAGAACAAGTGGCGGACACATGGTCGACGCGACCCGCGCGCCACCGGTGGATCGTGGCTGCCGAAACACGCCGTTCCGATCCGTGGAGCAAGCAATGAGCGGTGCCTACATCGCTTCCTTGATGCCGCGCTCGATGAGCCAGACGTTGACCGGCACCGCTGTCAGGAACCCGAGACACATGCCGATCTGCATCCCGAACCAGTACACCGGCGTGTCCGGGTGGATGTGGTGAGGCGCGGGGAAGAGCGCCAGCCCTTGCAGGGCCATCCAGGCGAAGAGGCCCACCTCGAAGGCGGTCAGCGACAAGAAGTCCGCCTTGGCTGCCGCGACGATGCCCTCGCGGAGACCGAGCCCGCGCATGGGCGCTATCGCGAAGTACTGGAAGACGAGGCCCAGCGCGACTGCCAGGAGGTAGTCACCGACGTACTCCGCAAACAGGGCTTGTCCGGCCACGGTGACGCCGAAGACGAAGATCGCCGTCTCCGCGATGATGTCCCCGAGGGTGCAGCCCGCGCCGCAGTGGCTGACCCCGACCGCGTAGGTCGCCCAGTCCGGCTGCTCGGGTGGCTTGTCGAGCCCGCGCTCTCGTCGCCACTCCGGACTGTTCGCGAGCCCGAAATGTCGATAGCCCCACACTGCCAACGGTCCGGTGTAGAGCGCGGTGACGGGCCAGACCCACTCCATCACCGGCATCTGTTGCCGGTGCCCGGTGACGAACATGTCGTAGGCGATCGTTGCGGCGGACAAGAGGGCCACGAGCAGGGCCACCCACGCGAGGGCAGTCAGCCATCCTGCAGGTTCGGACCCGTTCGACAGTGCATCCATCGCAGGTCCCGTACCCAGGGACAGGGCAGGAACGCTCAACGCGACCTGGACCCCTGACAGCCTCCGTTCATCGGCGAAGGGCTGGAGCGTGTCGTCGATGATCCGAGGACCTGCTCTCCGGCGGTCGTCGCGGTGCGGGTACGGTCACTCACACCCATGGCTGCCCTTCCCGCTCCCCAGACCCGTCCACGGCTTCCCGGACTCGCCGTCCACCCTACGTCGGGTCTCACGGTGACGTCGGGTGCCGGACGTGGGGGTATCGGCGCGTGAGGCCGACGGCGGCAGGCGCGGCGACCGGTCTCGGGCTGGTCGCCACACTCCTCCTCGGCGCGTGCTCACCCGGTCACGCGACCGGGCCGAGCTCGGCAGTGACCCGCCACGCCGGTGTTCCGGGTCACCCCGCCAGGACCAGCGGCTCCCCCACCTCTGCGCCATACGCGTGGCAGTCGCCACTGCGGGGGCAGGTCCGTGGCCATCTCCGGAAGGGCTCGGACCCGAGCGTCCTCCCCGGGGACCTGTTGATCGCAGACAAGCTGAACGACCGCCTCCTGATCGTGGACCCGCACGGACGCATCCGGTGGCAGTTCCCGCGCGCCGGCGACCTGCGGCCGGGTCAGACGTTCAAGATCCCGGACGACGCGTTCTTCAGCGCCGACGGGCGACGCATCATCGCCACCGAGGAGGACGACTTCGTCATCCGGGTGATCGACGTGGCCCGACACCGAATCGTCTACACCTACGGCAAGCCCGGCGAGCACGGCTCGGGACCTGACCGACTGTGGAACCCCGACGACGCCGTCCTGCTCCCCGACGGCCGGATCGTGACCGCCGACATCAAGAACCAGCGCGTGCTGGTCATCGGACCTCATGCCCACGTCCCGGCCCGTCGGTGGGGCTCGCCAGCCTTCGGCTACCACGACCCACCCCACCACTACGGCGCTCCCAACGGTGCCTTCCCGATCGGGCACGGACGGTTCCTGGTCACCGAGATCCGCGGCGACTGGGTGGACGACGTCGACCTGCACGGCCACGTCTTCTGGTCGACGCACGTGCCCGGCGTTCTCTACCCGTCGGACAGCAACCGGATCGGACCCGACCGCTTCCTGTCGGTCGACTACAGCAGCCCCGGCCAGATCGTGGTCTTCAACCGTCGGGGACAGACCCTCTGGCGCTTCGCACCGCGCGGGCCGGACCAGCTCGACCACCCCTCCCTCGCCCTGCCCCTGCCCAACGGCGACATCGTGTGCAACGACGACTACAACCACCGGGTGATCGTGGTGGACCCGCGGACGAACCGGATCGTCTGGCAGTACGGGCACACCGGCGTCGCTGGACGCGGGCCGGGCTACCTCGACAACCCGGACGGGCTGGACGTCGTCCCACCCGACGCCCTGATCGACCGGGCCCTGGGTCGTTGATCCACAACGCCGGGCGACTGATCGGACACCGGCACCGCCCTCCTCGGCGGCATGTCATCGGGCCGTCGAGGGTTCCGGACTCCTCTGCTTCGACCGTGCAGGGCGGCACGGAGGAGCGGACTGTCCAGTGATGCCCCGCGCCCGTACGCCGAGACCGCCGAGACGGGTCAGGTGACCTTCGACCACTCCGCGACCGCGTTCGGGTGCGGGCTCATCCGCCAGTCCCCGTCGTACTTGGCCGTCTCGAACCAGGTGACGGCGGCCGTGGCCGGGGTGTCGAGGATGTGGATGATCCGGGCGACGTCGTCGCTCCACTGCGCGTCGGTGTAGCCGGGTCGGATGGACACCTCGCCGATGACCAGGGGCTTGTGGTGCTGCGCCGCCACCTTGATGGGGGCGGAGAGCATGCCCTCGGGGGTGGAGAGGTCGGGGACGTTCGGGCTGAGGTAGGTGTCGAACCCGATCGCGTCGACCCAGGCGTCTCCCGGGTAGTAGGCGTTGAAGGTGCTGAGGTCCATCTTGCGCACGGTCCAGCCCATGAAGATCGGCGTCATCTGGACCAGCGGGTTGCCGATCGCGTGGACGCGGTTGGCGATGTAGCGGAACAGCTTCACGTAGTCGGCGGGCGCCAGCTTGTTGTGCTCCACCTCGTGCCACGGCACGAACCACAGCGGGTACGTCGCGCCGCGGGCGATGGCGTCGATCTTCGCGTCGTACTGGCCGGCGAGGGTGCCCGCCAGGGGGAAGTTCCAGGAGACGACGGCGGGGCCGGTCATCTTCGGCAGGGTGAGGTTGCCCTCCTGGTACACCCGGACGACGCCGAGGTGACCGCCGAACTCCCGCGTCACGCGGTCCAGCCGCGACGACTGTGGCTCGGAGTGGTCCGTGGCCGAGTCGAACCCGGGGAAGGCGCCGAACAGGGGACCGCCGACCGGTCCCGGAGTGGGCGACGGCCCCGTGGGCGACGGCGAGACCGGCACGGTGGTGGGCGGCGGCACGGGCACGGTGGGCGACGGTGTCGGGGACGGAGTGGGGGTGGGGCTGGTCGAGGGCCTCTTCTTCCAGATCCTCGTCGTGGGGCCTGGGACGCGGACGGTGGCGATCGTCGTCGGCTTGAGGAACCTGGTCACGAACGTGGTCGCGCTGCAGCAGGTCTGACCGCCCGCCCCGGCGATCGCGCTGGTGGGAGCGAACAGCCCGCTGGACACCGCCAGCACGGTGGCGACGACGGCGGCGACGCCGGTGAGCGCCGTCCAGGCGGCTCGCCTGTGCTCGTGCTTCTTGTCGGCTGCGCGGTGACGTCCCAGCGGCGGGTCCAGGTGGCGTCCTGTGCGTCGGGCCATGGCTCGTTGCTCCTCGTGCCCGGGCCTGGAGAGGTGCCCGGCGGTAGCCCCCGCATCGGTTCCGAGTGGCGTCCGGAGCTCGAGCACAAGCGGCCGAAGCTCCGTCTTCCAGAGGGCCGCCGGGGGTGAGCGACCCCCGATGCTCAGAGTGCCCGGTCCAGCTCCGCCCCGCCGGAGGTTGACGACTTCTTTGCCAAACAGACCGCTCACCCGAACGTTCAGCACCGTAGCAGACCATCCGGGACGGCAGGACCTCGCGGGCGCACCGATCGCCGGGACCCTCCGTCGGCCCGGTCAGCGGGGGCGGCCGAGCCGGTGGAACATCCCCTTCTGAGAGCGGTAGAGGCGTGGGAACTCGGCGTACAGCCGGTCGTAGGTCGTGCGGTTCGACGCGCCGGGACGGAAGGTCCCGTCGACGGGCACCAGTCGTCGCAGCTCGTCGCGATCCACGTCGCCCACCGCCATCGCACCGGCCAGCGCCGCGCCCCGCAAGCCGCACAGGAGCGGGTCGGCCACGCGCTCCACCGTCCGGTCGCAGACATCGGCGACGATCCGGCACCAGACGTCGGACTGAGCGCCTCCCCCGACCAGGCGGAGCGGGTCCAGCCGCCGCCCGGTGTAGTGCTCGGCCGCGGTCAGGAGCCAGCGGGCGTTGAAGGCCACCCCCTCGAGCACGGACCGGGCGAGGTCCGCGGAGGAGGTCGTGACCGAGAGGTTGTGGAACCCGCCGCGCGCCGAGCGGTCGTCGACCGGGCTCCGCTCGCCCGCGAGCCACGGGGTGAACACCACACCGCCGGAGCCGGCCGGAGCGGTCGCCGCCAGCTCGGTGATCTCGACGTACGACGGGGTCGGGCCGACCCCACCCCGCGCGAGCGTGTCCCGGAACCACTCCAGACAACGCCCCGCGCTCTCCTGGTTGTTGCCGAGCAGGTACGGCGCGCCACCGAGCCGACCGAGGCCGGGCACTGCCGCCAGCTGCCGGATCACGTCGGTCTTCTTCTCCGGCAGCAGGCATCCGATCCAGGCGGTCGTGCCGATCGAGAGGTGGCTCTCGTAGGCGCCCACGAACCCCGAGCCGATGGTCGACGCGTGCAGATCGGGCATGCCGGTGATCACCTGTGCGTCGGCCGAGATCCCCAGCTCAACCGCGACCGACGGCTGCACCGTCCCGACGATCGAGCCCGACGCGACGAGCGGTGGCAGCTTGGCCGCCGGCACGCCGGACAGCCGGAGCAGCTTCTCGTCGTACTCGAGGAGGTCGAGTCGGCGGTTGTCGGTGAGCCAGGCGGCGGTCATCGACATGTGCGACGCCGCAGCGATGCCGGTGAAGCGCATCGTGAGGTAGTCCACCGGCTCGAGGTACCACCGGGCCAGGCGCGCGACCGCCTGCTCCTCCCGCTCGAGGAACAACAGGTGGCCGACCGGGTCGTCGCCGTTGGTCGACGGGACCCCGCCGGTACGACGCACCCACGTCGCGAGGGCCTTCGGGTCGTACCCGGAGACCGGGCCTCCGACCACGGAGCGTGACAGGTCACGACCGCGGGAGTCCATCCACATCAGGCACTCGCCCACCGGGACGCCGTTCTCGTCCACCGGCACGGTGCTGGCCCACTGGCCGGTCACCGCGACGGCGACCACCGCGTCTCCCTCGATGCCGGTCTCGGCGAGGCCCTTGCGGGTGCCGTCGACGACGAGTCGCCACCACTCCTCCGCGTCCTGGGTCGCGGCGCCGCCCGGCCCGTGTCGCGTGGCGACCGGCTGGTGGTCCCACCAGGCGATCTCGCCGCGGGTGGAGACCAGCCCGACCTTCGGGCCGCCGCTGCCGAGGTCGACGGCGAGCACGCACCGATCGGACACGTCGCTCATGGCCCCGTCGGGGGCAATGACTGCTGGGTGTCGAGCATGTCGCTCATGACGGCCGCGATGAACTCCTCGACCTCGCTGGTCAGCCCACCGGCCACCCCACCGTAGATCGCGCCGCTGACGGCGGGCTCGCCTGCGGCCTCACGCGCGACGGCGTACGGCACGGCCTCGGCGAGGTCCGCCTCGAACTGCTCGACCACGCCCGGCCGGGTCTGCGGCCCGGTCACCGCCATGTGGATCGCGTTCGGGTACTGCTGGCCGTTGAAGCGCCAGCCGCGCTCCCGCATGAAGTCGGCGACGTGGTAGATGTCGAACTCGTCGGAGGCGAAGCTGAAGCAGAACGTCGGTCGCCCGAAGATGCGGAGCTCGGGGTGCGAGCGCACCACGGCCTTCATCCGTTCGGCCGTCGAGAAGATCGCCCGGGCGTGCTCGAGATACCCGTCCCGGCCGTACTGCACCATGGCCGCCCAGGTCGCCGACAACAGGCCGCCGGACCGCGATCCCGCGATGCTCGGCGACATGTACTTGCCGCCGCTCCAGCCGGCCAGCTCGAAGTACTGCGCGTTGCGGAAGGCCTTGTCGCGGAACAGGAGCGTCGAGGTGCCCTTGAACGAGTAGCCGTACTTGTGGGTGTCCGCGGAGATGGTCATGACTCCGGGGACGCGGAAGTCGAACGCGGGTACGTCGTACCCGAGCTGCTCCCCGAACGGCAGGATGAACCCGCCGAGGCACCCGTCGACGTGCAGAGGCACCCCGCGCTCCAGGCCGAGCCGCCCGAGATCGGCGATCGGGTCGATGGTGCCGTAGCCGTAGTTGCCCGCCGAGCCGATGATCCCGATCGTGAGGTCGTCGATCTCCTTGGCCATGACCTCGGGGTCGACGATCGTGTCCTCCGTGACCGGCACGACGCGCAGCTCCAGTCCCAGCAGCCGGGCGGCCTTGTCGAAGGCGGGGTGAGCCGTCTCGGGCTTGACGATGTTCGGTCGCCCGGTCGAGCCGTCGATCCCCCGCTCGTGGGCGGCGTACTCCCGGTAGGCGAGCATCGCGTGCAGGATGCTGTCGGTGCCGCCGCTGGTGAGCAGGCCCGCGGGCGTGGTGTCCTCCACCACGTCGGCATGCATCAGGTCGAGCGCCATGGCGATGATCTCACCCTCGAACTTCGTGGCGCTGGGGCACATGTCGCGTTGCAGCACGTTGACGTGCGCGAAGAGGCCGAACGCCTCGTTGAGGAAGCGGTAGTGCTCGTGGTCGCCGGAGTACATGGTCCCCGAGCACTTCCCCGTCTCCCAGAACGCGTCCTCCTCCTGCGCCATCTGGTGGAGCTCGGCGAGCACGTCCGGGCGCGGCCGGCCGTGCGCGGGCAGGCGTCGGTTCACGGGGAACCGCTCGGTGTACGGGAAGTCGTTCATAGGACACCGTCCTGTTCTCGGTCTCCGGCGTTCGCGAGGACCTCGCGCATCGCCAGGTGATGGTGGGGCTCCGGCAGCCGGTGCACGAGGACCGCCCCGAGCGCCAGCAGGACCGCCAGTGCGGCCAGGCTCGGGGTGAACGAGCCCGAGGGCGTCCGGGTCAGCTCCATGAGCAGCACGAACACCACCGACGCCTGTCCGGCGAGCTGGATCAGCCCGTTCGTGGTTCCCTCGGGTGTCGGCACCGTGATCTCGGCGGAGTACTGCATGCCGATCGGCATCGCGCTGGTGAGGAAGAACCCCAGCACGAACGCCGACCCGAACAGCGCCGCGCGCGACTCGACCACTGCCAGCGACAGCAGCGCTGGAGCGGACACACCGAGGGCGAGGGTCAGGTAGGGCACGCGCCGCTGGGCGTGGTCCGACAGGGCCGAGAGGATCACGGCGCCGAGGATGCCGCCGAGCAGCAGCAGGGCACCGAGGCCGCCCGCATCGGACGTCGAGAGCCCGCGCGGCCGCACGATCTCCTCCACCCAGGTGGAGATGCCGTTGAACACGCCCATGCCCACGAACGCGACCGTCAGGAACACCAGGAACGGCCGCACGTGCAGTGCGTGCCGCACCCCGACCAGCTCGACAGTGTCGTCCCACATGGCCGTGTGGTCGTCCGGTGGTACGGCGGGACGGTCGCGGGCGACGACGACGAAGAGGATCCCGGCAGCCAGGGCCGCCGCGCCGTACCCGAGCTGGAGGCGTGCGACGCTCATCGACTTCTCGAGCTGGGGGGTGAGCGCGAGGCCGGCGCCCGCTCCCACCAGGTTGGCCAACGTCACGAGGCTGACCGCGGTCGCGCGCTGCGCCCGCGGGAACCAGTGCGCCGACATCGTGGTCCACGCATTGAGCAGGAAGGGCTGGGCGGCCGCCGCACCGAGGGTCGCCAGCAGCACCGGGACGTAGTGGCTCCCGGCCAGGCCCCGGGCGACCCCGGCGACTCCGGCGAGCAGCGACCCGAAGCCGACCGCGGCCCGGAACCCGCGATGGGCGATCGCCGCGGACGCGGGCATCGACAGCGGCAGATAGGCGACCATGAACGACATCGCCAGCGCCCCGACCGCCACCTCGGGAACCCCGTAGTAGTCGCTGGCGACGCTCGTGATCGGTGCATAGCTGATCCACAGCACCTGGATGGTGAGGTTCACGGCCATGAAGGCGGCCAGCACCACCCAGCGGTACGCCGTCACGTGGGCGGTCGGCGCATGGCGTGTCACGCTGCTGCTCCCTCCAAGGGCTGCTGGTCGCGGCACCGTCCGCGCTGCGGGCGAGGGCCGCTATAGCCAATCACGCTAAGGCGGATCACGCGACCGCCGGAGAGTCGAAAGCCCCGATCTCACGGGTCCCGAAGCGGGCCGACGGGGCCCGGCCGGGGCCGGCCGTCCGGGTCGCGATCCGCGCCTCGGCCCGCCTCCGTGCTCCGGGTCGCCCATGGAGTAGAAACGAGACATGCCCGGCTACGCCTCCAGCCTCGTGCACGTCTACCTGCTGGACGACCACGACATCGTGCGGCGCGGTCTGCGCGACCTGCTGGTGGCGGCGAAGGACATCCAGGTGGTGGGCGACTCGGGCTCGACGCGAGGTGCCGCGCGCGCGATCCTCGACCTCGGGACCGACGTCATGGTGCTCGACGTACAGCTCCAGGACGGCACCGGCATCGAGGTGTGCCGACAGGTGCGAGCCGTCGATCCTTCGGTCAGCGCTCTGCTGGTGACCTCGTTCGACGAGGACGAGGCGCTGGCGGCCGCGATCCTCGCCGGAGCCGGCGGCTACGTCGTCAAGGCGAGCCGGGGCGACCACATCATCGGGGCGGTACGACGCCTCGGCTCCGGCCGGTCGATGATCGACCCGGCCCTGGCCGAGCCGGTGGTCCGGCAGCTGAGGGCGCAGCTCCCCTCCCTCTCACTGACCGAGCACGAGCAGGTGCTGCTCGAGCTGGTCCTCGAGGGGCTCACGGACCGGGAGATCGCCGATCGCACCGGCACCGATCTCGACCACACGGGTCCGGAGGTCGCCGCGCTGATCGGCCGGATCACGAGCTCAACCCCGCCCCACGCCGGCCCCGGGACCCCGGACTCCCCCGGGCGGCACCGGCGCGGCTGAGCCGGCGGGTACGACGTACGGTGAGCTGGTGGCCACGAGCTGTCCGCGTGGCGGAGCGGGCTCGAGCTGGGGCTGCGACACCTGCTGGCGGGAACCTGAGACGGGTCCGGACAGACCGCGGCCCACCGGGCGGGGTCCGAGGTCGTACGCCGGGCGGGCTGCGGAGGCGCTCCCCCTTGGCCACCGGGAACGAAGGTAAAGGATCCCGACCCAGCGCGTCCCCAAAATCGAGGAAATGGCTCGAAAAGTTCGAAATCAACGCTCCTCGGGGCCGACCCCTGGCCCATCGGGACCAGGGCTTTACCTACGGTGCGACCTCGCCTCTAGTCCGAGCTCGGTGCGGGTAGTCAGGACGTGCCAACGAGCCGGATGCGATCGCCCGATCAGCTGGGAGGGCCCACCGTCCTAGAGTCTTCCCATCGCGCCGCCCCCCAAGCCCCGTGCGATCCAGTAGCGCCCCACCGGACTCCCTGATGGTGGGGCGCTTCTGGCGCCAAGGGGCAGTTCTGGCCCGGCCGTGAGCCCCCGCTCGCGTCGCTACGACGACATGTTCATGGAGTCGCAGTGCATGCCCAGCGGGAAGGTTCCCGCGAAGGGGCTCCGGTCGTGCCCGGCACCCGCAGCCGCGTGGTGGCCGGTCAGCCGGACCTGCGC
>JBAUWD010000386.1:0-3155 GCA_049583575.1 Nocardioides sp. | reverse complement strand
GGCGGGTCGCGGAGCTCCGCGACCCCGCCGGCGTGGCGTTCCGCATCCTCGGCCCCGACCTCGACGCCGGCTGAGCCCGCCCGGCCCGGTCGTCCGCCTGAGTGGCCACCAGAGTGGCCGACCGAGCGGACGACCCGGTCTCAGGGGGCGACGAGGGGCCAGGGTCGAGCGGCCTCGAGCTGGGCGGCCAGGCTGAACAGGGTCTCCTCGCCGTCCGTGCGTCCGACCAGCTGGCAGCCGATGGGCAACCCGTCCTCGGCGGTGCCCGAGGGCACCGAGCAGGCGGGGTTGCCGGCGAGGTTCCACAGGGCGGCATAGGCGATCGCCGGCATCGCCTTGAGCGACGCCCGGACCGTGCCGGTGCCGTCGAGGACGCCGACTCGTGGTGGCCGATGGGCGATCGACGGCGTGAGCAGCACGTCCACGGACCCGAACACCCGGTTGGCCCTGGCGGACACGCGCTCGGTCTGCCGGAGCGCGAAGTCGACCACCCGCGGCGTCACCCAGGCGCCGAGCCGGCAGGTCTCACGGGTACGTCGCTCCAGGCGGTCGTAGTGCTCGACCGCGGCCGCCTCGGCCCGGATGCCGGCGAAGAACTGCGGCACGAACGCCCGTGTCGGGTCGGGGTAGTGCGGGTCGACCTCACGCACGTCGTGCCCGAGCGACTCGAGCAGGCGAGCGGTGCTGCGGACCGCAGCGACGTGCTCGGGATGCGGCTTGACGCCCCTGGTCACCGGCTCGACCGTCCAGCCGATCAGCAGCCGCCCGGGCTCGCGCCGAGCGGCCTCGACGAACGAGCCGGCCTCGCCGGCCCGCCACCGGTCTGTCGGCAGGTCGCCGCGGATCACGTCGTACACGATCGCCGCGTCCAGCACCGTTCGGGTGAGGGGCCCGACCGTGCCGAGGGCCCACCAGAGGTGCTCCATCGGCGAGGTGGTGACGCGGCCGCGCTGGGGCTTCAGCCCGAACAGGCCGCAGCACGCGGCCGGGATGCGGATCGACCCGCCGCCGTCACCTCCCATGCCGATCGGGACGAGCCCGGCCGCGACCGCTGCCGCCGTACCGCCGCTGGAGCCGCCCGGGGTGAAACCGGTCCGCCAGGGGTTGCGGGTGTAGCCGTAGGCGTCGGACTCCGTGTACGGCCACGCTCCGAACTCCGGCATGTGCGTCTTGCCGACCACGATGGCGCCGGCAGCGCGGAGCCGGCGGACGACCTCACCGTCGGCCGTGGCCGGCGTGCTGTTGGCGACCCCTCCGAACGTCGTGACGCACCCCGCGACGTCGAGCTCCTCCTTGATCGCGACCGGCACGCCGTACAGGGGGCCGCGCTCGTCGGGGCCGAGCGAGAGGAACCGTGCCTGCTCGCGCGCCTCGTTGGCCAGCACGACCGAGAAGGCGTTGAGCTGGTCGTTGCGGGCAGCGATGCGCGTCAGGGAGTCCTCCACCGCAGCCTCGGGTGACGTCTCGCCCGCGGCGATGCGCTCGACGAGCTGGGCGGCGCTGGGTGGGGCATCGGTCACGCGAGCAGCCTAGGGCGCAGGTCCTCCGGATCCCCGGGCGGCCGGAACGCGGACGGGTGACGAACTTCCGCGATGGCCGAACCGACACGGGGCCGGGCACGTGTCACCGGTCGGCTGCCCGATCGCGGCAGCAGAGGGGGATCCACATGACCATGCGCCTCGTCGCTGCCGCGGCCGTCCTCGCCTCGGCCGCCATCCATCTCACCTTGTGGCTCCAGGGCATGCGGGACGTGCACCTGATCGGTCCGGCGTTCCTCGTGAACATCATCGGCGGAGTCGTGATCGCCGTCCTGCTCACCCGTTGGCGCTCCTGGGTGCCGGGCGCGCTCTCCGCGTGCTTCGGCCTGCTGACCCTCGGGGCGTTCACGCTGGCCAGCACCGTCGGCCTGTTCGGCGACCACGAGAAGTGGGCCGGGTTCTACGTCTTCGGCGCCGCCGGAGCCGAGATCGTCGCGCTCCTGATCGGGCTCGCGATCGTGCTCGAAGACCCCGAGCAGCGGCCCGCTCCCGCTCCGGCGCGGGTCACCGGCGCTCACGTGCGCCTCAGCGGCTCGGCCTCCTCGAACCGGTCCGACAGCGCGTAGGTCAGCAGCACGACGTCGCCGAGCTGCTCGGTCGAGGCGAGCACCGCACGCCGCCCCGGGTGCCAGGGGAACCGCCCCTCGCCGACGAACCGCCGCGCACCCGGCTCCCCCACGAAGAACGGCGCCACGACGAGCTGGAGCTCGTCGACCAGGTCGTCCGCGAGGAACTGGGTGTGGACGGCACCGCCGCCCTCGACCATCAGCCGGCGTACGCCGCGAGCGTGCAGGTCCTCGGTGAGCGCCCGCATCCGCACCGGGTCGCCCCCGTCGACGACCTCGGCCACCTCGTCGAGACGGCGGCGCAGGCGGTCGGCGACGCAGGAGCTGCCGTAGACGAGCTTCCGGCTGCCGTCGTCGGCGAAGAACCGGGACGACGCGTCGAGCACCCCGCGCTGGGTGACCGTCACCTTGAGGGGGTTCTCCCGGAGGCCGCGGTCGCGGCGCTGACGGCGGCGCTCCGGGTCGCGCACCAGCAACCGTGGGTCGTCGTTGCGGACCGTGGTCGCGCCCACGAGGATCGCGTCCACGCTCGCCCGCTCGCGGTCGACGCGGTCGAAGTCCAGCGCGTTGGACAGCAGCAGCCGGCTCTCGGTGGCGCCGTCGATGTAGCCGTCGATCGACATGCTGCAGCTCAGGAGGGTGTAGGGGCGCTCAGCCATGACCCGACACCTCGAGCCGGTCGGCCGGGACCGGTGGGGGTGTCGCCTGCGTGCGGGCCCGCCCGGTCATCGCGTCGCCGACCAGGATCGCGGCACCCGGGAGGGTCGACACCGCCGCCACCACGCCGTACACGACGGAGACGGTGAGTCCCGCCGAGGAGCCGAGACCGACCCAGGCGAACGCCCACGCGGCGGCCCCCTCACGCGGACCCCACCCGGCGACGTTCAGGGGAACGGAGGAGAGCACGAGCACGAGCAGACCGGTGGTCACCAGCACGCTCCCGGACGCCTGGACGCCGGCGGCCCGGGCGGCGACGAGGAGGACGAGCAGGTGCCCGAGGGTCGTGCCGCACGAGGCGACCGCCACCCGGGTCGCCGTACCGGGCCGGAGC
>JBAUWD010000385.1:0-4199 GCA_049583575.1 Nocardioides sp. | reverse complement strand
GTGCCGACCCGACGCTGCGCGCAGACCCTGTCTCCGTCGCGCTGCGTCGGCCCCACCGCCTGCTCCAGCCACTGGTCCGCTGACCGGCGGCCCGCGCGACGGTCATCCGGCGGCGGCCGCCCGCACCTTCCGACCGAGCTCCTCCGGGCTGTCCGCCGTGCCTCCGTGTGCCGCGATCCAGTCGTAGACCTCCTGGCGCTGTGCGTGGCACATCAGGCCGACGACGTCCCCCGGCCGGGCCTCGTGCACGAGCCCGGCCAGGCACTCGACCTCGGTGCCGTACGACGTGACGTCGGTGACCCCGACCCGGGCCGCGCCCTCACGGAGCAGCCCGTCGAGACCCTCCAGCGTGCGGCCCCGCAGGTATCGCTCCTTGTGCCCGATCGCCACCACGTCCGCGCCCATGCCGCCGATCTCGCCGAGCCGCCCGATCAGCTCGTCGGTACGGTCACCCACCGCGCCGAGCCCGAGCAGCAGCCGCGCTCCGGGGCGTCGTACGCCGTCCATGATCTCGATCAGCGCTTCGAGCCCGGCCTCGTTGTGGGCGAGGTCGATGACGACCGACGCGGCCCCGCCGTCGACCTGGACCGTGAAGAAGTTCATCCGCCCGGGGTTGTGCTCCGGGTCGGGGCGGAAGCTCCGCAGGCCCTCGACCACGGTCTCCCGCGGGATGCCGGCCGCCAGCGCCGCGGACGTCGCCGCGAGCGCGTTCTCGACGTTGAAGCGCGACAGCCCGGCCAGCGTCATCGGGACGTCGACCAGCTCGACGACCGGGTCGGGGTCGCGCCCGGGAGAGAGGACCGCGACCCAGCCGTCGATCACGGTGGTGGCGCGGCCGCCGTCGTTGAGGGTCTCGCGGATCGCCGGCGAGTCGGGGTCGCGGGAGAACGCCCAGGGTCGGGCCCGGATCACCCCGCGCATCGCGAACACCCGGGGGTCGTCGCCGTTGAGCACCGCCCAGCCGCGACGCCGGGTGATCCGGGGCACCACCGCCTTGACCTCCGCGAGCTGGTCGAGCGTGTCGATGCCCTGCAGCCCGAGGTGGTCGGCGCTGACGTTGGTCACCACCGAGACGTCGTTGCGGGTCACGCCGATGCCCTTGAGGAGGATGCCGCCGCGCGCCGTCTCGGTCACCGCGAACTCCACGCCTGGCAGCCCGAGCACGCGGCCGGCACCGCTGGGACCGGAGTAGTCGCCCGCCTCCACGAGCTCGCCGTCGAGGTAGATGCCGTCGGTGTTCGACCAGCCCACGACCTTGCCCGCCGTCCGCGCGATGTGCGCGATCATCCGGCTGGTCGTGGTCTTGCCGTTGGTGCCGGTGACCGCGACGACGGGGACGTGCGGCGTGATCGTGCCCGGTGGCGGCCCGTCGGGTGCGGCCGCCACCTGCTCCGCCGCGTGCCCGACGGCCTCCTCGACGTCCTCCCCCGGAACGGCGTCCAGCACGGCCGCCACGGCGCGGCCCATCTCCTCGGCGCGCCCGCGGTGCCGCCACGGGTAGGCCACCACGATCTGGTGCGGGTCACTGGTCGGGCGGACGCGTACGGCGAGCCGCGACGTACCGGACTCGTGCGCTATCGCCCGGACCAGCCGGGTCACCGCGCGCACCGCGAACCGCTGGCGGAAGCCGGTGTCCGGCTCACCCGGGAGCGCGTTCGCGAGCCCGATCCGCCGGGCCAGGCGAGTCGCCGTCATGGTCGGCGCCGAGGCGAGCGGTGTGATGTCGAGCGTCAGCTTGACCGCCGCCCGCGGGAAGTACAGGTTCGGTCCCTCGAGGACCCGCAGCTCGATCAGCGACGTCACCGGGGAACGGTATCGGAGCGCTCCCTCAGGCACCCATCGCGTGGAAGCCACCGTCGACGTGCACGATCTCACCGGTGGTGGCCGGGAACAGGTCGGAGAGCAGCGCGCACACGGCACGGGCGGTCGGGTCCTGGTCCTGCGGGTCCCAGCCGAGCGGGGCACGGGTGGTCCAGAGCGACTCGAGCTGGTCGAAGCCCGGGATCGCCTTCGCGGCCAGGCTCTTGAGGGGGCCCGCGCTGACCAGGTTGCACCGGATGCCCTGCGGGCCGAGGTCGCGGGCGAGGTAGCGCGACGTCGACTCGAGCCCCGCCTTGGCCACCCCCATCCAGTCGTACGCCGGCCAGGCCACGGTCGCGTCGAACGTCATCCCGACGATCGACCCGCCCGGGCCCATCAGCGGGTTGACGGCCATCGCCAAGGCCTTGAGGGAGTACGCCGAGACCTGGACCGCCTGGGCGACGTCGGGCCACGGGCCCTGGAGGAACTTCCCGCCCAGCAGCGTCTCGGGGTTGCCGAAGGCGATGGAGTGGACGACCCCGTCGAGCGCGTCGACGTGCTCGCGCACCGCGTCCGCCAGACCCGCGAGGTGCGCCTCGTCGGTCACGTCGAGCTCGAGCACGGGCGGCTCGGTCGGCAGCCGCTTCGCGATACGGCGCGTGATGCCGAGCGCGCGCCCGAAGTTGGAGATCAGGACCGTCGCGCCCTGCTCCTGCGCGATCTTGGCCACCGAGAAGCCGATCGAGGAGTCCATGGTGACCCCCGCGACCAGGATCCGCTTGCCGTCCAGGATGCCGCCCATTCACTGCTCCTTGTCGAAGTGCCGGTCTCGGGCCTCCCGTCCGGAGGCGCCTCGGTGCGTCCGTTCCTCAGTGCCCCATGCCCAGGCCGCCGTCGACGGGGATGACCGCGCCGGTGACGTACGCCGCGCCCGGAGACGCCAGCCACACGACGGCCGAGGCGACCTCTTCCGGCGCGGCGTACCGCTGCAGGGGCACCTGCGCCATGATCGTCGCGCGCTGCTCGTCGGTCAGCACCGCGGTCATGTCCGTCTCCACGAAGCCCGGGGCCACGACGTTGGTGGTGATCGAGCGCGACCCGAGCTCGCGGGCGAGCGACCGAGCCAGCCCGACGAGGCCCGCCTTCGACGCGGCGTAGTTCACCTGGCCGGCCGAGCCGAGCAGGCCGACGACGGACGAGATGAGGATGATCCGGCCGCGGCGCTGGCGCAACATGCCCTTGGCGGCGCGCTTGGCCAGCCGGAAGGTGCCGGTCAGGTTCGTCTCGATCACCGACGACCAGTCGTCCTCGGACATCCGCAGCAGCAGGGTGTCGGCGGTGATCCCGGCGTTCGCCACCAGCACCTCGACGGGGCCGTGCGCGGCCTCGACCTCGGCGAACGCCGCCTCGACCGCCCCCGGGTCGGTGACGTCGCAGCGCAGGTCGAGCGCGCCGTCGGGGCCACCTCCTGAGCGAGAGGTCACCGCGACCCGGTCTCCGGTCGCGAGGAACGCCTCGGCGATCGCGCGGCCGATGCCGCGGTTGCCGCCGGTCACCAGGACCGATCGGGGTGCTGCCTGCTCGTCGCCCACGCAGGTGACGCTAGCGACTACCCGTCGGTAGCCGAAAGCCGCCGGCTCGTCGGCGGCTCACTCGTCCTCGAGGCGGAACCCGACCTTCAGCCCGACCTGGAAGTGCTCCACACTGCCGTCCTTGATCTGCCCCCGCACCTGGGTCACCTCGAACCAGTCGACGTGGCGCAGCGTCGAGCTGGCCCGCCGGATGGCGTTGCGGATGGCCTCGTCGATGCCCTCCGGCGACGTGCCGACGATCTCGGCGATGCGGTAGGTGCGGTTGCTCATCGGGATACCTCCGGGTCGTGGGCGCGGCGTGGGATCCGATGTTAGCGAGCAGAGCCGCGGACGTAGGGTGTGAGACATGGCCCGCAAGGCGCGCGGGAGCGATACCCCGATCCGGATCACGACCGCTCCGGCGAGCGCCGGCGCGGACATCTCCTCCCGGCAGCGCCGCTACCTGATCGCCATGGGCGTGCGCACGGCCTGCTTCCTGGCGGTCGTGCTGATCGCCATCACTCATGTCGGGCCCCCGTGGCTGGCCTGGATCTTCGTGATCGGCGCCGTGGTCCTGCCGTACGTCGCGGTCGTCATGGCCAACGCGTCCGAAACGAAATCAGACGGTTTCGAGCTCCAGGACGGGCCATCGCGCGAGCGAGAGCTCCCGAAGGGTCCGGATTCCGACTGAATTCGCCAGTTTTGGGACTTTGTGTGGCATGGGGCCCCGTGCAACAATCGCCCCCGTGCCTGCCGGAGCCCCGAGCCGGTGAGCACCGACGAGTGCCGGAAAGCTTCCCCCGTGGCTGTCTGGCACTCGTCGTCATT
>JBAUWD010000384.1:0-9102 GCA_049583575.1 Nocardioides sp. | reverse complement strand
CGCGGGTCTCGTCGGGGCGGGGCTGTCGCGGCACCGGGCGCGTGGCGTCGGGATCTTCCCCCGGGGGTGCGCCGGCGCCCGCGCCGTTCGGCGTGCCGCCGTACAGCCAGTCGTCGGACATGACGGGCAGGCTACCGGCCACGTCCCAAACGCCCCGCTTCGGCGCGTCGCGACGGTCTGTGACCCGTGTGGCTGGTGATACTGGCGGGGCTACTTCCCCGGCACCGAAGGACACCTCACATGGGGCTGCCCGATTCCTCCCCACGGCCGCTCGACCCCAGGGTCTCCGCCGACGACCGCGCCGCGCGCGTGCGCTACCGCCGCGCGCTGATGCTCATGGTGATGACCCTGGTCGTCCCGGGCTCCGCTCAGCTGGTCGCCGGCGACCGCCGGGTCGGCCGCGCCGCCACGCGGATCTGGGTGGCTCTGCTGCTCGTCGGGCTCGGGAGCATCGTGCTGGCCTGGCGTCACCACCAGTACGCCTTCTGGCTGGTCACCGACACCACCGCGCTGGGCGTCGTACGCGTGGTCCTGATGGCGCTCGCGGTCGGCTGGGCAGCGCTCCTCGTCGACGCGTGGCGCATCGGGCAGCCGCTGACGCTCTCGCTCACGCACCGACGGGCCGCGGTCGGACTGAACGGCGTGCTCTGCTTCTCGGTCGCCGGTGCGCTGCTCTTCGGTGCGCACCTGGTCGGCGTGCAACGCAGCTTCATCCTGACGATGTTCGCCGGCGACACCGTGCACGGTGCGAACGACGGTCGCTACAACGTCCTGCTCGTCGGCGGTGACTCCGGCGCGGGGCGCTGGGGGCTGCGCACCGACTCGATGACCGTCGCCAGCATCGACGCCAGCACCGGCAAGACCGTGCTGATCGGGCTGCCGCGCAACATGACCAACTTCCCGTTCGCGAAGGGCTCGGTCATGCACAAGGCCTGGCCGCACGGCTTCGACTGCGGCTACCCGAACTGCGAGCTCAACGGCATCAACACCTGGGTCGGCGACCACCTCTCCCTGTTCAAGGGCTCGAAGAACCCCGGCATGGACGGCACGATCTCGGCGGTCGAGGGCATCACCGGCCTCAAGGTCAACTACTGGGCGTTCGTGAACCTGGCCGGCTTCCGCGGCCTGGTCGACGCCGTCGGTGGAGTCACCCTCGACGTGCGCCAGCCCATCCCGGTCGGCGGGCTCGGCTCGGACGTCACCGGCTACATCAAGCCCGGCGTCCGCAAGCTCAACGGCTACGACACCCTGTGGTTCGCGCGGTCGCGCGACAGCTCCGACGACTACTCCCGGATGGCGCGGCAGAAGTGCGTCATGAACGCGATGCTCCACCAGATCAGCCCCCAGACCGTGCTGACCAACTTCGAGAAGATCGCCAAGGCCTCGTCGCAGATGGTCTCGACCGACATCCCGGCGAGCGAGGTCGACCGGTTCATGGGCCTGGCCCTGAAGGCCAAGAGCCAGCCCGTCGCGACGCTCTCCCTCGTGCCGCCGCTCATCGACACCGCCGAGCCGGACATCTCGCTGATCAAGCGGAAGGTCGCCGAGGCGATCGCGGCGTCCGAGCACCCGCCCGCGCACACCGCGCATCGTCGCCACCGCGCGCCCCGGACCGTCACCGGTGGCTCGATCGGCTCCATGGCCACCGGCTACGCCGCCAACCAGGCGAGCAACCTCGGCGCTGTCTGCTGAGCCGCGCCGAGGGGCCGGTCAGAGCTGCTGGGCCGGGCTGACGGTGGGCCGCTCCGACCACGTGACCCTGCGGGTCGGCGATCAGCGCGAACGCCACCCCGGGGACGGTGACCGAGCGCGCCCCGGTGCGTGGGCCCAGCCGAACAGCGCCCCGAAGAGAGCCCGGGTGGCGTCCGGGTCGCTGGAGCGGATCCCGGCGCGCACGTCGGAGTGGCTCATGACGACCGCCGGCGCCCGCCGTGCCGGCTTCCCGTGGCGCACTAGGGTTTCGGCGTGACCTCGTCCGACCGCCGCATCGCAGCGGTCGTGGTGACCTTCAACCGTCTCCCACTGCTGGAGCGGCTCATCCCGCGGCTCGCCGAGTCGAGGGGTCTCGACGAGATCCTCGTGGTCGACAACGCCTCGTCCGACGGCACGGCGGCCTGGTTGCGCTCGCAGGTCGAGACCTGCGCCGTGCCCGTCCACACGCGCACCCTGACCGAGAACACCGGCGGCGCCGGCGGCTTCCACGAGGGGCTCCGCTGGGCCGTGGAGCGCCAGGCCGACCTGGTCTGGCTGATGGACGACGACGGCCTCCCCGACCCCGGGTGCCTCGAGCGGCTGCTGGACTTCGACGGCACCCTCGACCTCTGGGGGCCGGTGGTCGTCGACGAGGCCGACCCGGAGCGACTGGTCTTCCCGATCCGCCTCCCCGGTGGGTCCCGGGTGGTGCACCAGATGGACGACGTCCGGTCGGCCGCGCGGGACGGTCTCATCCGGGGGATCGTGATCCCCTTCAACGGGGTGCTGGTGACGCGCGAGCTGGTCGGGAGCATCGGTCTGCCGCGCGCGGAGTTCTTCATCTGGGGAGACGACCACGAGTACCGTCTGCGCGCCGAGCGCAGCGGCGCCCGCATCGCCACGGTCGTCGACGCCCGCGTGCTCCATCCCGCGGTGGGCGAGCTCGGCTCGCCCATGGCCTTCGGGCGCACGACGTACAACCACACGCCGAGCGACCTCAAGCACTACTGCATGGCGCGCAACAACCTCCTCAACCTCCGCGAGTACGGCGGGCGGGCGCACGCCGCCGCCTTCGTCGCGAAGACCGTGTGGTTCTACACGTTCACCCGGCGCGACCCGGCCCGCCTCCGGCTCAGCGTCGACGCCTGGCGGGCCGCCCGACGCGGCGACTTCACCGGGCACCGGAGGTTCCTGTCGTGAGCGAGACCGTGGCCGTGGTCGTGGTCACCTACAACCGCGCGGACCTGCTCGGCCGGATGCTCGACGGCCTGGCGGCCCAGACCCACGAGCCCGACGCGGTCATCGTCGTCGACAACGCCAGCGACGACCACACGCGGCAGGTGCTCGAGTCCCACCAGGGGCTCCGCCTCCAGCGCATCCACCTCGAGACCAACACCGGGGGAGCGGGCGGCTTCCAGACCGGCGTCCGGGCCGCGCACGAGCAGGGGTTCGACCGCATCTGGCTGATGGACGACGACGTCGTGCCCGCGCCCGACTGCCTGGCGCTCCTGATGGCCGAGGACGAGGCGTTCGTGATGTCGGTCCGCGAGGACGTCCACGGGCACCTGGTCGAGAAGGCCGCCACCGACTTCGACCTGACGCACCCATGGTCCTTCCGGCCGAAGCGCGCCAGCGTCGAGACGGCGTACGGCGACCGGCACGCGATGCCCCCTCGGGTGGAGCTGCACAACGTCGCCTTCGAGGGACCGCTCCTCCGGCGCGAGGTGGTCGACGCGATCGGCCTGCCTGACGCGTCGTTCTTCATCTTCTACGACGACGTCGACTACGCGCTGCGCGCGCGGCGCGCGGGGTTTCGCATCTGGGCGGTGCGCGACGCCGTCCTCGTGCGCCAGCTCGACTTCAGCCAGCAGCACGACCTCGCCGGCTGGAAGGGCTACTACATGTACCGCAACCTCTTCGTCGTGCACTTCCGGTACGGCGCGAACGCGCTGGTCCGCGCCAAGCCGTGGGTCATCGCTGCGGCCGTGGTGGCGCTGAGCCCGGTCCGCGGCGGTCGCGCCGAGGCCGGCAACGTGATCCGCGCCGTTCGCGGCGCCCGGGGCATGCGCTCGATTCCAGGTTCGACCCCTGCTGCTCGCTAGACTGACGGGCCACGACCGATCAGGAGTTCGACCTTGTCCAAGCCCGACCTCGTCGTCGTCGGCTCGGGATTCTTCGGCCTCACCATCGCCGAACGCTGCGCCTCCGAGCTCGGCCTCGACGTCCTCGTCCTCGAGCGGCGCCCCCATCTCGGTGGCAACGCCTACAGCGAGGTCGACCCCGAGACCGGTATCGAGGTGCACAAGTACGGCGCCCACCTCTTCCACACGTCCAACCAGCGGGTGTGGGACTACGTCAACCGGTTCACGACGTTCACCGGCTACCAGCACCGCGTCTTCGCCCGCTACCAGGGCGAGATCTACTCGTTCCCGATGAACCTCGCACTGATCAACCAGTTCTTCGGCCGCATCCACACCCCCGACGAGGCCCGCGCCCTGATCGCGGAGCAGGCCGCGGAGATCGCCACGGACCAGGCGCAGAACCTGGAGGAGAAGGCGATCAGCCTGATCGGGCGGCCGCTCTACGAGGCGTTCGTGAAGGGCTACACCGCCAAGCAGTGGCAGACCGACCCCAAGGAGCTGAGCCCCGACATCATCACCCGGCTCCCGGTCCGCTACACCTTCGACAACCGCTACTTCAACGACACCTACGAAGGTCTGCCGACCGACGGCTACACCGCGTGGCTGACCCGGATGGCCGACCACCCCCGCATCGAGGTGCGGGTCGACACCGACTTCTTCGACGTCGCCGACCAGTTCAAGGGCGTCGTACCCATCGTCTACACCGGTCCCGTCGACGAGTACTTCGACCACCGCGAGGGCCGTCTCTCCTGGCGCACGGTCGACCTCGAACGAGAGGTCAAGGACGTCGACGACTTCCAGGGCACCTCGGTGGTCAACTACAACGACGAGGACGTGCCCTACACGCGGATCCTCGAGTTCAAGCACTTCCACCCCGAGCGCACCTACCTGCCGGGCAAGACGGTGATCGTGCACGAGTACAGCCGGTTCGCGGGGGACGACGACGAGCCGTACTACCCGGTCAACACCGCCGAGGACCGCGCCAAGCTGCTCAAGTACCGCGACCTCGCGAAGCACGAGCCGATGGTGCTCTTCGGCGGGCGCCTGGGCACCTACAAGTACCTCGACATGCACATGGCCATCGGCTCGGCCCTGAGCATGTTCGACAACAGGCTGCGGCCGCACTTCGCCGACGGCGCCGAGCTGAGCTCCGGAGGGGTCGATGAGTAGACGGGTCCTGCAGCGGCTGGTGCTGCCGAGCGACAAGGACGTCGACGTCCTCCCGCTGTACGTCGACCCCGACGCGGCCGTGCTCGACGCCGACAAGTACGTCGTCGGCGGCAACCAGGGCGCCAAGGACATCAACGCCGCGAACATCCGCCAGTCGATCTCCTCCGGTCACACCATCCATCCCGACCAGATCACCGGCCGGCACACGGTGCGTCTCGAGCCGGGCGAGGACCTCTCCTTCGGCACCTACTTCAACGCGTTCCCGGCCGGCTACTGGCGGCGCTGGACCATCGTCGACGAGGTGCGGCTCACCGTCGGCCTGACGGGGGCCGGCGCGGCCGTCACCGTCTACCGCTCGATGGCCAACGGCCGCTCGCAGCGGGTCGACTCGGTGAGCACGGGTGCGGACGCCAAGGGCGAGTTCACCTTCGACCTGTCGCTCAAGCCGTTCATCGACGGCGGGTGGTACTGGTACGACGTGGTGGCCGGCGAGGAGCCGGTCGGTGTCGAGGCGGTCTGGGACGCCGAGGTCCCGGACGACCGGCTGGAGCCGGGCCGGCTCACGGTCGCGATCACGACGATGAACCGGCCGGACTTCTGCGGCAGGCTGCTGGGCCAGCTGGGCAGCGACCCCACCCTCCACGAGCTCCTCGACGAGGTGCTCGTCATGGAGCAGGGCACCCAGAAGGTCGTCGACTCGCCCGCGTTCCCCGACGCCCAGGAGGCGCTCGGCGACAAGCTCCGGGTGATCGAGCAGGGCAACCTCGGCGGCTCGGGCGGCTACGCCCGCGGTCAGTACGAAGCGCTCCGCAAGGGCACTGCGACCTACGCGATGATGATGGACGACGACGTGATCTGCGAGCCGGCCAGCATCGTCCGAGCGGTCACCTTCGCCGATCTCGCCAAGCGCCCGACCATCGTCGGCGGCCACATGTTCAGCATCTACGACCGCACGGTGCTGCACTCGTTCGGCGAGATCGTGCAGCGCTACAAGTTCTGGTGGCGGTCACCGTCCACGGTCCTCAACGACTGGGACTTCGCCGCCCGCAACCTGCGCTCGGCCCGCTGGCTCCACCGCCGCATCGACGTCGACTTCAACGGCTGGTTCATGTGCGTCATCCCGCTGCAGACGCTGCGCGAGGTCGGGCTGTCGCTCCCGCTGTTCATCAAGTGGGACGACAGCGAGTTCGGGCTGCGCGCCTCGTCCGCGGGCTATCCGACGGTCACCTTCCCCGGAGCCGCCGTGTGGCACATCCCGTGGACCGACAAGAACGACGCCCTCGACTGGCAGGCCTACTTCCACCACCGCAACCGGCTGATCGCGGCGCTGCTCCACTCGCCGTACCCGCAGGGCGGCTCGCTGGTGCGCGAGTCCTTCGCGCACACCATCAAGCACCTCGTCGCGATGCAGTACTCCACCGCCGAGCTGCGGCACCTGGCGATCGAAGACGTGTTCGCCGGGCCCGAGGTGCTGCACCGCGAGCTGCCCACCAAGCTCGCCGACGTCAACGCCTTCCGCAAGCAGTGGTCGGACGCGGTGCTCGAGGCCGACCGGGAGGCGTTCCCCGAGGTACGCCGGACCAAGCCGCCCCGTCGCGGCAAGGACGAGAACGAGGTGCCGCGCAGGCTCTCGCTGCTGGTCACCGCGGCCGTCGCGCCGATCCGCCAGCTGACGAAGGTCCGGCCCATGGCGCTGGAGTTCCCGGAGACGGAGATCGCGGGCATGGACACCAAGTGGTACCGCATCACCGAGCACGACTCGGCGGTGGTCTCGATGCCCGACGGCACCGCCGCCGCGCTCTACCGGCGCGATCCTCGGCACTACCGCGACCTGCTGCGTCGTACCGTCGAGATCCACCTGCGGCTGCGGCGCGAGTGGAACGACCTCTCGGCCCGCTATCGCGAGGCGCTCGGCACGATCACGTCCCCCGAGGCGTGGGAGGAGACCTTCCGTCCGTGGGCGGGGCCAGGAGACGGGTCCGGCGATGAGTGAGTCCGTCGACCAGGTCACGGCCGCCCTGCCTCGCCGGCGGGAGGTCCACGCACCGCTCCGGCCGCCGTGGGCCGAGCAGGGGCTCCTGGAGGTCTTCCGGCACCGCTACATCCTGACCCTGCTCGTGCGCCGCGAGATCTCGGCGCGCTACCAGGGCTCGGCGCTGGGCCTGATGTGGTCCTACGTCAACCCCCTCTCGCAGTTCTTCATCTACTACTTCGTGATGGGGATCCTCTTCGGGCGGGCGCAGCACACCCAGGCGTTCGCGATCCACGTCTTCGCCGGCCTGATCATCGTCCACTTCTTCCTCGAGACCATGAACGCCGGCACCCGCTCGATCGTGCGCAACAAGTCGCTGGTGCAGAAGATGGCGGTGCCGCGTGAGATGTTCCCGGTGGCGTCGATGCTCGTGTCCCTGTTCCACGTCGTCCCACAGGTGGTCATCCTGGTGATCGCGACGTTCCTGTCGGGGTGGCGCCCCGACGCGTGGGACGCGGCCTTCGGCGTCCTCTCGCTGCTCACGATCATGAGCCTCGGCACCGCCATGGCCCTGATCTTCAGCGCCGCGAACGTCTTCCTGCGCGACGTCTCCAACGCCGTCAGCGTGCTCGGCAACTTCGTGCGCTTCGGCGTGCCCATGATGTACCCCTACTCGCTGGTCGCCCAGCGCTTCCACGGCCACACCACCATCTACCTCCTCAACCCGATCTCCGAGGCCGTGCTCGACTTCCAGCGTGCGTTCTGGGTCGGCGCGACGAGCCACCCGGCACGCACCGTGGCTCAGGACATGCCTCCCCACCTGATGATGCTCAGCCTCCGGGCGCTGGTGATCAGCCTCGTCATCCTGGCGTTCGCGCAGTCGACCTTCTCGCGGCTCGAGCGCCGGATCCCGGAGCGGCTGCTGTGAGCGAAGCGAGAGCGCACGGCGGCCCGGGGCGGCTAGGCGACCGTGCGGGAGTGCGCGAGCTGCGAGCTCACCGGGGGGAGCTGTGAGCGATGCGAGAGCGCACGGGAGGCAGCACCACTCGATCGTGGTGCGGCACGTCTCGAAGACCTTCACGCTGCGCTACCACCGCACGCTGAAGCAGATGAGCGTCGCGCTGCTGCGGCAGCAGGAGCTCTCCGACTCGTTCCTCGCCGTGAACGACGTGTCCTTCACCGTCGAGCAGGGCGAGTCGATCGGGCTGATGGGTCTGAACGGCTCGGGCAAGAGCACGCTGCTGAAGATGATCAACGGCGTGATGAGACCCGATGCGGGCAAGGTGCTCACCCGAGGTCGGGTCGCGGGGCTGATCGCCACCGGCGCCGGCTTCCACCCGCAGCTCACCGGGCGCGACAACGTGTACCTGAACGCCGCCATCCTCGGCATGTCGGAGGCCGAGACACGTCGCAAGTTCGACGACATCGTCGAGTTCGCCGACATCGGACGCTTCCTGGACTCGCCGGTCGGCCACTACTCCTCGGGCATGTTCGCCCGCCTGGGCTTCGCGGTGGCCATCCACGTGGACGCCGACATCTTCCTGGCCGACGAGGTGCTGGCGGTCGGCGACCGCCCGTTCAAGCGCAAGTGCCTGGCCAGGATGCAGGAGATCCGCGACAGCGGCACCACGCTGTTCTACGTCAGCCACGCCAGCAGCAGCGTCCGCAAGATGTGCGAACGGGTGCTGGTCCTCGAGAAGGGCCGGCTGGGGTTCGACGGCCCGGTCGACGAGGGCATCCGCTACCTCCACTACGACGACGACGACAGCGATGAGCTCGAGATGCTCGGCGACGAGGAGTCGATGGACGAGGAGATGGGCGCCGACATCTGAGCGAGCTCGCCGGTCGGTCCCTCGTCGGTCGAGACCCGGTCGCGGCCACGCCGTACGGGCTGCGACCGGATTCCGGAGCAGGCTCCGAAATCTGAGCTTCGACGGCGTGTCGAGTGGAAATTACAGGTCTGTAGTTACTCAGAAACGGTTGAGGGTGTCGTGTGACGGGTGTGAAACTTGCTGCTCGTGTGACTCTTCCCCCGCACAGGAGTACGCATGTCCCCGCCTCGCGCACGCTTCGTCACGGCCTGCCAGCAGCTGCTGGCCCTGGCCGTGGTGCTGGCCGTGCTCACGC
>JBAUWD010000383.1:0-37010 GCA_049583575.1 Nocardioides sp. | reverse complement strand
AGAAGGACTCCGTCCCGGCGGACACGTCGGCGGCATTCCCGGTCGTCGCCGACTACCAGGCGCAGTTCAAGCAGCTCTGGGGCAAGTCCTGACCAGACACTGACCCCGGCGGGTCCGGTCACCGGTCGCGGCACCGGACCCGCCGGCACCATCGTGTGGAGGCAGGTCATGGCGACCCTCTCGATCGACACGTCAGCCGCGTGGAGTCTCGAGTGACGTCGGGTTGCACGGGCAAGACAGCCCTCGTCACCGGCGCCGCTGGCGGCATCGGTACTGCCGTGGCGCGTCTCCTGCACCGCGAGGGTGCGAGGGTGTTCGTGGCCGACGTTGACCGCAGCGCGGGAGAGTCGCTGGTGCAGGATCTAGGCGACCGTGCGGAGTTCGTCGCGCTCGACGTCACCCGGGAGGACTCCTGGACGGCGGCCCTCGACGTCCTTCAGCGGCCCTCGTCCCGGTGGACCACACTGGTCAACTGCGCCGGTGCCGCACTGAGGCGACCGCTCGTCGATACCTCCGCGGAGGAGTTCCGCCGGATCGTGGAGCTCAACCTGACAGGCACGTTCCTGGGTGTCCGGCTGGCAGGCCGCCACCTCGTCGACGGTGGGTCGATCATCAACATCTCCTCCCTCAACGGGGTGCTGCCCACGGCCAACCTGGGCGCCTACGTCGCCTCCAAGGCGGCAGTGTCGGCCCTGACCCGCGTCGCAGCCCTCGAGCTCGCGGCGCGCCGTGTGCGGGTCAACACCGTGTGTCCGGGCAGCATCGACACCACGATCACCGACACACCGGACTTCGCCGACGTCGACTGGGGTTCCTACCTGCGCACGATCCCGCTGAGCCGTCGCGGAACTCCCCAGGAGGTCGCCCGGGCCGTGCTGTACCTCGCCGGCGACGACAGCTCGTACGTGACCGGCACCGACCTCGTCATCGACGGAGGAGTCGCAGCCGGCCGCGGAGCGCTGTGAGGAACGGTCCGTGCACGACGGGCGGGTGAGTCCCCACGAAGAAGCTGGCGCGCTCCGGGCAGGAGCCGGCGATCGTGCACAGCCGCAGTGACTGCTCGACCGCCGACGACGTGCGCCGAGGTAGCTCAGCCGGCCGCGAGTGGCGTCCAGCCCGGCCAGGACGAGCACCGTGAGGATGTCCACGATCGGGACGTCGTAGAAGGGCTCGCCATCGCCGCACTGGCGGCGAAGACGCGGGCTGGCAACCTGAAGCCCCCGATGGACAGTGGACGGCTCGAGGTCTTCCTTCCCACTGGATCGCGCCGTGCGGAGCCCTCCGGTGGCGCTGTGCAAGGTGGACGCCGGCATCGTCCGGAAGTGCGGGGTCGACCCGGTCAGACGACGGTCCAGGTGTCGCCGCCGCCGATCAGGGCGCCGAGCCGCTTGGTGGCGGCCCCGGACACCTGCGTGGCGGCCTCGGCGATCTGGTCGCGGGCCAGGTCGTCGTACGTCGGCCGCTCGACCTGCCGGAAGATCCCGATCGGCGACTGGTTGAGGTAGCCCGCGTCGGTCAGCCGCGAGATCGCGAAGGCGAGAGTCGGGTCGGGGTTGTGGGCGTCGTGGACGAGCAGCGAGCCCTCACCCACGTCGGCGACCGACACGACCTTGACCCCGCCGGTCTTCGTGTCGCGGACAAGCCCCTTGGCTCCCTCGACACCGAAGCGGACCGCCTCGCCGTGCACCAGCGGGATGATCGCGTCGGCCTTGGTGTCGTTGTTCTTGATGGCGTCGAAGGCGCCGTCGTTGAAGATCGGGCAGTTCTGGTAGATCTCCACCAGCGACGTGCCGCGGTGGGCGGCGGCCGCCGACAGCACCGCGGTGAGGTGCTTGCGGTCGGAGTCGATGGTGCGGGCCACGAACGTCGCCTCGGCGCCGAGGGCCAGTGAGACGGGATTGAACGGGTGGTCGAGCGAGCCCATCGGCGTGGACTTGGTGACCTTGCCGGTCTCGGAGGTGGGGGAGTACTGCCCCTTGGTCAGCCCGTAGATCCGGTTGTTGAACAGCAGGATCGTCATGTTCACGTTGCGGCGCAGGGCGTGGATCAGGTGGTTGCCGCCGATCGAGAGCGCGTCGCCGTCGCCGGTGACCACCCAGACCGAGAGGTCCTCGCGCGCGGTCGCGATGCCGGTGGCGATCGACGGGGCGCGCCCGTGGATCGAGTGCATGCCGTAGGTCTCGAGGTAGTAGGGGAAGCGCGACGAGCAGCCGATGCCGGAGACGAACACGATGTTCTCGCGGCGCAGGCCGAGGTCGGGCAGGAAGCCCTGCACGGCCTTGAGCACCGCATAGTCGCCGCAGCCCGGGCACCAGCGCACCTCCTGGTCGCTGGTGTACTCCTTGCCGGTCTGCGGCTCGTCCTGGGTCGGCACCAGCTCGATGCCGCTGCGCATCACGGGGAGGGGCAGGTCGACGGCGGATCGGGTCACTGCACCTTGTTGCAACGTCACCTCGTCACCTCACCGATCCAGCCGTGCTCAACGTGGTGCGCGGCGCGTCGTACTCATCGCAGAGAGTCGTGATCGCCTCGGCAAGCTGGGCGGCCTTGAGGGGGAGGCCGCGGACCTGGTTGTAGCCCACCACGTCGACGAGATACTTGGCGCGGATCAGCAAGGAGAGCTGGCCGAGGTTCATCTCGGGCACCAGCACCTTGTCGTAGCGTGTGAGGATCTCGCCGAGGTCGGCCGGGAAGGGGTTGAGGTGGCGTAGGTGGGTCTGGGCGACGTTGAAACCGGCCTTGCGGACCCGGCGGACCCCGGCGCCGATGGGGCCGTAGGTCGAGCCCCAGCCGAGCACCAGCACCTTGGCCTCACCTGAGGGGTCGTCGACCTCCAGTGGAGGCAGCGACTCGGCGATGGCCGCGACCTTGGCGGCGCGGATACGGACCATGAAGTCGTGGTTGGCTGGGTCGTAGGAGATGTTGCCGTGGCCGTCACCCTTCTCCAGACCGCCGATGCGGTGCTCGAGACCCGCCGTGCCGGGGATCGCCCACGGACGCGCCAGCGTCGACTCGTCGCGCAGGTAGGGCAGGAACTCCCCGACGGTCTCGCCGGTCGAGCTTGTCGAGACCGTGTTGTGGCTGGTGGCGAAGGCGGGGTCGATAGGGGGCAGGTCGGCGAGGTCGGGGACCCTCCAGGGCTCCGAGCCGTTGGCCAGGTAGCCGTCCGACAGCAGCATCACCGGGGTGCGGTAGGTGACCGCGATCCGCGCGGCCTCGACCGCGGCGGAGAAGCAGTCACCGGGTGACTGCGGGGCGACGATCGGGACCGGGGCCTCGCCGTTGCGGCCGAACATCGCCTGGAGCAGGTCGGACTGCTCGGTCTTGGTCGGCAGCCCGGTCGAGGGGCCGCCGCGTTGGACGTTGATCACCAGCAAGGGGAGCTCGGTCATCACCGCCAGCCCGATCGCCTCACTCTTCAGCGAGACGCCTGGGCCCGACGTGGTGGTCACTCCCAGGTGCCCGGCGAAGGAGGCGCCGATGGCGGCGCCGACGCCGGCGATCTCGTCCTCGGCCTGGAAGGTGGTGATCCCAAAGCTCTTGTGCCTGGACAGCTCATGGAGGATGTCGGAGGCCGGAGTGATCGGGTAGGAGCCGAGGAAGATCGGCAGCCCTGACTGCACCGAGGCGGCCACCAGGCCATAGGACAGGGCCATGTTGCCGCTGATGTTGCGGTAGATCCCGGGCGGCATGGCGGCCGGCTTCACCTCGTACTGGACCACGAACGTCTCGGTGGTCTCCCCGAAGTTCCACCCGCTGGTGAACGCCCGGATGTTGGCGTCGCGGATGTCAGGCACGCTGGCGAACCGCTTCGACAAGAACGCCACCGTGGTCTCGGTCGGACGGCCGTACATCCACGACAACAAGCCCAGCGCGAACATGTTCTTGGCCCGTGCCGCGTCCTTGCGGGACAAGCCGAACTCCTTGACCGCCTCCACCGTCATCGCGGTCAGGTTCACCTGGTGGAGCGCGAACTCGGCCAGCGAGTCGTCCTCCAGTGGGCTCTCCACGTAGCCGGCCTTGGCCAGGTTGCGCGCGGAGAACTCATGGGTGTCCACGATGATCGCGGCACCCTTGTTCAAGTCGCCGACGTTGGCCTTCAACGCCGCCGGGTTCATCGCCACCAACATGTCGGGGGAGTCACCCGCGGTGAGGATGTCGTGGTCGGCGAGATGGACCTGGAACGAGGAGACGCCCGGGATGGTGCCCTGGGGAGCGCGGATCTCGGCAGGGAAGTTCGGCAGCGTGACCAGGTCGTTGCCGAACGCAGCGGACTCCTGGGTGAACCGGTCGCCCGTCAGCTGCATCCCGTCGCCGGAGTCACCGGCAAACCTGATGATCACGCGGTCGAGCTGCTTGACCTGCTTGACCACGGTGTCAGTCCTCGAGGAGCGCGATGGCCTGCTCGGGGCACGAGGCAGCCGCGTTGCGCGCGTCGTCGACCTGATCGGCCGGTACGTCGAGCACCTGGCCGCGGGCGGTCACGTAGCCCTCGTCGTCGTCCTCGAGCAGGTTCGGTGTGAGTGCGTAGCAGCGCCCGTGACCCATGCACAGATCAGGGCGGACGGTCAGCTTCATGCGGTCGTCACCTCCCAGGTCAGCGGGAGGCTGAGCAAGGTCATCATGGCGCCGCCGCCGCGCTCCATGAGGGGCGCCTCGCTGACCACCCCGAAGTCGGGGATGACCTTCAGCCACTCCTCGACGGCGACGTTCATGACCATGCGGGCCAGGTGGGCGCCGAGGCAGCGGTGCGGTCCGCCGGCGAAGCCGAGGTGGTTGTTGCCCTTGCGGTCCACGATGAACTCGTCCGGGCTCTCGTAGACCCTCGGGTCCCGGTTGGCGCCGGAGACCAGCCCGTACACCATGTCGCCCTTGCTCAGCGGGCAGCCGTGGAACTCGGTGTCCTGGGCAACCTTGCGCCCGTCGCCGAAGACGATCGTGTACAGGCGGAGCGACTCCTCGACCGCCGACGGAATCAGCTCAGGCTCGGCGATCAGCCGCTGGCGGTCGTCGGGGTGCTCGGCGAGGTGGCGGAACAGGTAGCCCAGCTGTCCCCGCGTGGTGTCCAGGCCGGCCAGGACGAGCACCGTGAGGATGTCCAGGATCAGGCCGTCGTCCAGCGGCTCGGAATCCACCGTGGAGTGCAGCAGGAGCGAGACGAAGTCGTTCTCACGGGGGTGCGCCTCCTCGCGGCGAGCCTCGAGCACGTCCACCCAGTACTGCCGGATGCCGCCCAGCGCCGCGCCCATCGCCTGCTGCTGGCCGAGGTCGCCGCCGAAGCCGGCGAAGAAGTCCTCCACCCAGGGGACGAACAGGTCGGCGTCGGAGGGGGGCACGCCGATGATGGTCAGGAAGATCTCGGTGGGCAGGCGCATCGCGAAGTCGGTGACGAAGTCGCACTCGCCTCGGGGCGCGAGGTCGGCGACGAGGCGCTGGCCGATGTCGTGGGCCTGCGGGGCGATCCGGTTGACCGCGTTGGGGGCGAACCAGCGGCTGATCAGCTGGCGGTACTTGCTGTGCTCCGGCGGGTCGATCTGGGTCGGCACGAACCGGTAGACCGGGTCCGGCTCCCACGGCGTGATGGATTCGCTCGAGAAGATCTCCGGGTGCTGATACATCTCGCGGACCTGCTCGTGCCGCGTGAAGACCCAGTAGCCCTGTGCGTGGGTGTTGAAGAACGCCGGGCTGGTCTCGCGCAGCTCGTTGGCCTTCTGCCAGTGGCTGCCGACCTCCAGTGCAGGGGAGGCATCGAGGTGGATCACGGGGCACCCGCTGGGCACCCTCGCAGCGATTTCAGTCTGGTCGCCGGCTGCCGGATCGGTCATGGTCATCGCGTCCTCGCTTCCTCGCCTGCCACGCCATCCTCGCGCGGTGGGAGCAGTGAATAAAACTGAGTTCGGTTCAATTCCCGGTCACTGTAGCCCCGCTCACGGAGCCAACGCAAGGAGTCAGGCACCCCCTTCCCGACCCTTGTGGTCGGCATGGCCTTTCCCGTAGATTGAAGCGAACTAAGTTCACTTCCAGCGTGCCGAGTAAAGCCCGGCCGACGGCCCGTCACCGAGTGGAGGCTCATTCATGAGCAGCATCGATCACCAGGCGTTCTTCATCGACGGCGGTTGGCGCCCCGCCCAGACCGACGACCGGTTCGACGTCATCTCGCCCAGGTCGGAGCAGGTCATCGGGCACGTTCCCGCAGCGTCCACGGACGACATCGACGCCGCTGTCGCGGCCGCTCGCAGGGCATTCGACGAGGGTGAGTGGCCCCGTCTGACGCCGGCCGAGCGGGCCGACTACCTGACCCGGATGGCCGACGCGGTCGCCAAGCGCCAGGAGGAGCTGGCCGGGCTCATCACCGAGGAGCTCGGGTGCACGCTGTTCCTCTCGCAGGTCTACCAGGTCGTCTCACCGGTGATGAGCCTCAACTACAACGCCGAGATCGGCCGCAGCCTGGACACCTCCGAGGTGCGGCTCAGCGACCTCGGCCCGCTCGCGGCCAGCTCCGAGGGCGGCAGCATCATCCCGATGGCGGGCTCCAGCCTCGTCTTCCAGGAGCCGGTCGGCGTCGTCGCCGCCTTCCCTGCCTACAACTTCGCGTTCCCGGCGGTGCCGCAGAAGGTCGCACCGGCACTCATCGCCGGTTGCACTGCGGTGGTCAAGGTGACCGAACCCAATCCGCTGGCGACGTTCATCTACGGAGACATCTGTGCTGAGGTGGGCCTGCCGCCGGGCGTGATCAACATCGTCGCGGCCCGCGCGCCGGAGGCGGCGTACCTGGTGCGCCACCCGGGCGTGGACATGGTCAGCTTCACCGGCTCGGTCGAGACCGGCGCGCGCATCGCCGCCGCGTGTGGCGAGCTCATCAAGCCCTGTGTGCTGGAGCTCGGTGGGAAGTCGGCAGCGATCGTCCTCGACGACGCCAAGCTCGAGGACGCGCTCCCGGTTCTCATCGGCGCCAGCGTCGGCACGAACTCGGGCCAGAGCTGCGTCGCGCTGACGCGTCTCGTGGTGCCTGCCGCGCAGTACGACGAGTACGCCGAGGCTCTCGTCGAGGGTTTCAGGTCCCTGAAGATCGGTGACCCGATGGAGGCCGACACCGTCCTCGGACCGCTGGTGACGGAGCGCCAGCGCGACCGGGTGGAGGAGTACGTCGCGCTCGCCGGCAAGGAAGGCGCCACGATCGCCACCGGTGGTCGTCGACCGGCAGACCTGGAGCGGGGCTGGTACTTCGAGCCCACCCTGATCACCGACGCCGACAACGGCATGCGCGTCAGCCGGGAGGAGATCTTCGGTCCCGTTGCGTCGCTGATCCCCCACCACGGTGAGGAGGACGCGGTGCGGATCGCCAACGACAGCGAGACGGGGCTCTCCGGTGCGGTGTTCACCGCGGACGACGCCCACGGGTTCGAGATCGCGCGAAGGATGCGGACCGGGACGTTCTCGGTGAACACCTTCGCCGCGGACCTCGGTTCGCCGTTCGGGGGATTCAAGAAGTCCGGCATCGGCCGCGAGCACGGGCCGACCGCCTACCAGGAGTTCCTGCACTACAAGACGATCTCGGTCGACCCCGGTCGTCAGCTCCCTGAGTCCGTGACCGCGGGCGTGCGGCGCGGGACCGGACCGGGAACGCACTGATCCAGTTCGCCACGGGCGACATCGAGGTGGCAGCAGGACCGAGACGCCCCGACCCCTTGACTTCGGGGACGATTGGCTCAAGACTGAAGTGAATCCAGTTCGATTCCTCTCCTCGTCGACCCGTCGGTCGTCGAGTCAGGTGGCCGAATCCAGGAAGTGCAGATGGCCGACCAGTTTCCGCACGTCTTCTCGCCGTTCCGGCTCGGCGGTTTCGACCTCAGGAACCGGCTCGTCGCCCTGCCCGCGGGCACCAGCCTGGTGGAACACGGGATCCCGACCCATGCCGACGTCGACCACTTCGAGCGGCTGGCCGCGGGCGGGGTCGGCCTGATCGTCGGCGGAGCCACCGTTGTCCACCCGACGTCAGCGCTGCGATCGGGCAAGCTGGTCGAGGGGTACGTCGCCGAGGTCGTGCCGGCGATGGCGGCGAAGGCGGAGGTCGTCCATCGCCACGGTGCCCGACTCGTCGGACAGCTGTGCCATCTCGGTCGCGAGTTCATCGGCGGCGAGTCCGACCAGGCGCCGGTGGCGCCGTCGCCGATCAAGACGGTCAGGGACGCCTACCCGCCGCACGAGCTCACCCTCGAGGAGATCGACGACATCATCGACGGCTGGCGGGTCTCGACGGAGAACCTGGTCAAGGCCGGGCTCGACGGCGTCGAGATCCACGCGGCGCACGGCTACCTGCCCGCGCAGTTCCTCTCGCCGCTGACCAACCGCCGTTCGGACGCGTTCGGCGGCTCGTTCGTCAACCGGATGCGCTTCCTTCACCTCGTGATCGAAGCGATGCGCTCGGTCACCCCGGCCGGATTCGCTCTCGGAGTCCGGCTGAGCGGCGACGAGGAGATCCCCGGAGGGATGGACATCGACGACTGCGTCCGGATCGCCGAGGACCTTGCCGACGTGGGTGGGGTGGACTACTTCAGCATCACTCACGGCACCCGGGGAAAGTACGTCAAGGACTCCACGGGCCCCGATGGTGTGGCGATCCCGTCCGCATCCCGCGTCCGGGCTGCCACCGGGGTGCCGACCATCGTCGGGCAGCGGATCCGCGACGTAGCCAGCGCGGAGCACGCCATCAAGGCAGGCCACGCGGACCTGGTCGGCATGGCTCGCGCACTGATCGCAGACCCTGACCTCCCGGTGAAGTCGCAGACCGGTCGTCTCGACGAGATCCGGGGCTGCCTGGGCATCAACCAGGACTGCCGGGCCTTCGATCCCCATCTTCACTGCGCGGTCAACGCGGAGGTCGGCCGAGGGCGCCTGCCAGGCATGGGGGAGCGGGTGGCTCGGCCCCAGGAGATCTACGTCATCGGTGGTGGCCCGGCAGGACTTGAGGCAGCGCGCGTCAGCGCCGAACGCGGTCACCGGGTCACGCTCTTCGAGCGGGACACCACCCTGGGCGGAGCCCTGAGGGTCGCCGCGGCGGCACCGCACCGCGCGTCTCTGATCGACATCATCGACTACCTCGAACGGGAGGGGCGCCGGCTCAAGGTCGACATCAACCTGGGCGCGGAGATCTCCGTGGACGATCTCGAGGAGATGAGGACCATCGCCGACCACGTCGTGCTGGCCACGGGTTCGAGGCTCGCTCCGCTCCCGGCGGCGCTGCAGTCCCGGCCCGCGGTGTCCGTCGACGAGGTCCTCATGAACCACCTCCCGGTTCACGAGCCGGCCGCCGCTGTCGTGTACGACGAGGGCGACGGCTTCTGGTCGGCCTACAGCGCCGCCGAGGCGCTCGCCCAGCGGGGCTGGACGGTCACCGTGGCGACGGCGCTCACGGCGCTCGCGCCGCGCGTCCCGGCGGAGAGCGTCGGGCCACTTCTCCAACGTCTCGGGGAGGCCGGCGTGACCATGCACGTCGCCCACCGGCTCGTCGTCCCCGACGATCCGACCGCTCAGATGGCTCTGCGCCCCGTGTTCGGTGGCCGAGAGACCCTTCTCGAGCCGTCGCTCGTGGTCTGGCACCAGACGCGGCTGGCCGACGACGTGCTGCAACGGACAACCAAGATGGATGACACGGTGACCACGATCGGCGACTGCGTGACGCCGCGCCGGATCGGCCATGCCATCGCCGAGGGCTACCGGCTCGGAGCGAACCTCTGATGCGAGTGACACAGAACCCGCTGACGCAGAGAGGAAGAGAGTGACCAATGACCACTGTCGAAGACCGCACCCTCATCGAGGACACGCTCTACCGCTACGCGTCCAGCATCGACTCGGCGAATCCTGATCGCCTGCGAGACGTCTTGCACCCGGACCTCTGGGCGCAGTACGGCAACGCCGAGCCGGCCCAAGGGGCAGAGACGGTGATCGGGTGGATCCGTGAGGCCACGAAGAGCTGCGTCTGGCAACACCACCTGCTGAGCGTCTATCACGTCGACGTGCAGGGAGACACGGCGTCAGCGCTCGTGTACCACACGTCGTACCAGAAGTTCGCGGGCGACGACGACGTCTGCTTCCTGGTCGGTCGCTACCACGACGAGCTGACCCGCCACGAGGGCACGTGGAAGATCTCGCGCCTGGTGTTCGAGATCATGTGGGGGGAGCGTCGCGCGGACGCCGCTGGATATCTCGAGTCCGTCGGTGGTCGGGGCCCGAAGGTCCCGTTCTGGCCGTAGACGAGTCGATGGCCGAAAAGGTCTGTTCCGTCGCTCAGCCTCCTGAAGAGAGCTTCGGGTACGGCGAATCGTCTCGTCCACATCAGGGACGGTGTCAGCGGTCGACGGTCGCGTAGGTGACGCTGTAGCCGGCCGGGCAGGGGCAGCTGGCGATGATGGTGCCGCCGGCCTGGCGGATGGCGCCGAGCCTTGCCTGGAACAGGTCGCTGGCCACGACTTCGGTGTGCCAGGTCATGACCTGCTCCCGCCCAGGATCTGGATCGGTGAGCCGAGCGCGTCCTGGAGGTACATCTGGTTCTGCGGGAGTACGTCGTACATGGTGTTCCCACCTTCCGCGTCCAGCGGGTCGTGCATGCGGGGTTCTCGAAGAGGATGCCCGGGATATCTTGAGATGAATTCAGTTCAGTCTAGCCGCCTGTCAAGACCCTGCGGACGTCGACCGGAAGTCAGTCCTGCGGGAACTGCAGTGCCGGCGTGCGGCAGATGAGGAGGCGCCGGCACCGGTCGGTGGCGGCATCGAGCAGGGCGGAGGCGTTGAACGACGCCTCGAACGAGCCGTCGCGGGTGGTCCTGCCGAGGACCAGCTCGACGTCGGCGACGCGGGCTCCGTGCGTCACGTGGTGGACCAGCGCGCTGCGTTCGCGCTGGTCCAGGTAGGCGACGAGGCCGGCGCGGTCCCCCACGAACTCGGCCGACTGTCCGTCGCCCTTGGAGAACTGGACGGACATGGTGAAGTCGTCGGTGATGAAGTCGAGCACACGCTCCGGGGCGCCGGAGTCCATCGTCTCGAACCAGCGCACGAGGAAGGGGGTGGGGCTCATCGATCCTCCAGAAGGTCGTGCTCGACGTCGAAGGTGACCTGGTAGCTGGCGATCAGGCCGTCCGGACCGACGCGCACGGCAGCCAGGAAGCGGCCGGTCGTGACGGCACCCTCCGTCACCTTGCCGTAGGCGAACTCCAGGTCACCGTCACGCGACTCGCGCAGGAGCGCGTGCCTCCGGCCGGGGACGCCGCGGCCCGAGAGGTAGCCGCCCATGTCCGCGCGACCGTGCCCGCGCCGGGCTGCGGTCGGCAGGACGATGACGAAGCTGAGCCTCTCGTGCAGCATCGCCAGGGCGTCGTCGATCCGGTCCTCGTCGATGGCTCGGTAGTACCGCGACAGCGTTGACTCCACCACAGAACTGAATTTAGTTCGAAGATTCGCACTTGTCGAGCATCGAGGGGGTTGCCGAACGTCGCAGAGTTGCCTAAATTGAACTAAAGTCAATTCAGGAGCGCTCGGCTCCGACCTACCCAGGAGGACCTGTGCACGAGCTGTTCGTCTCCGTCCTGAGCGGCGGCACCGAGGGTGCCGCCTTCGCCGACTTCGGTCAGGTCCAGGAGTCGCTCGTGGAGGAGGGCCCGTGAACGCCGCCCAGCCCTGGCCCGAGTCCGACGCGGCCGTCCTCGCACCCGTGGCCGAGCGCGAGGACCTGCGCAAGGTCATGCGCGACCTCCTGCAGACACACGCCTCCCACGAGCAGGTTCGCCGGTCGTTGGAGAGCCCGAAGGGCTACTCCTCCCAGCTGTGGTCGCTGCTCAACGACGAGATGGATGTCAGCTCCCTGGCGGTCCCGGAGGACCGCGGCGGTCTCGGCTTCGGCCTCGGCGTGCTGGCCGTCGTACTCGAGGAAGCCGGGCGCGGGCTCCTGCCGGAACCGTTGCTGATGTCCTCGTTGCTGGCTTCGCGTGCGGTGCTCGCCGCGCCCGCGTCCACGCTTCCAGACGAGCTCGTCACCGGCGTGCTGACCGGCCGGCTGGTCGCCACCGTCACCATGGACGGACACGCGGACGGACACCTGAGGGTGTCGGGGGACGCTACGGCGTACACCGTGACCGGGCACGTCGGCCGGGTCGTCCACGGGGAGTCGGCCGAGCTCCTCGTCGCTCCGGCGGTGGGCGATGCGGGGGAGTCCCTCCATCTGCTCGATCTCCGAGGCGCGGGCGTCGCACGCACCCCACTCGAGGTGCTCGACCACACTCGGCGGCAGGCGCGCATCGACGTCGAAGCCACTCCCGCCTTCCTGATCGCCGGCCCCGAGGACTGGCCTGCCGTCAGGTCGGAGCTCGCCGTCCTCACCAGCGCCGCCCTGGCCGCGGAACACGTCGGGATGATCGAGGCGATGCTCGAGATGACGGGCACCTACGCCGGGCAGCGGCACCAGTTCGGGCGTCCGCTCGCCTCGTTCCAGGTGATCAAGCACCGGCTCGCCGACATGCTGGTCGACCTCGAACGGTCGAGGTCGGCGGCCCGATACGCCGCAGCCATGTTCGACCAGGACCCGGCCTCGGCAGGGCTTGCTGCCGCCGTGGCCGGAGCGATCTGCACCGATGCCGTCATCCGGGCCGCACACGACACCGTCCAGCTGCACGGCGGTGTCGGGTTCACCTGGGAGCACCCGGCCCACTTCTACGTCCGCCGGGCGCTCGGCGACGAAGCGGTCTTCGGTCCGGCCAGGTTGCACCGCGCCCGCATCGCGGAGGTTCTCGGGCTGTGAGCACGCTGCAACGAACGCTGATCGGATGCAGCGCGGCCGCTCGCGCCGGCGTGTCTCTCGGTGCGGAGCTCGTCCGGATCGGCCTCGGCCGCTCAGAGGTCGCAACGGCCCGGGGCGACCACAGGTTCCGCGACCCGGCCTGGACAGGGAACCTCGCCTACCGGCGCCTACTCCAGTCCTACCTGGCGTGGTGCCAGGCCGTGAACCTTGTCGTGGACGCCATCGAGGAGGAGGACTGGGTGCGTGCCGCCAAGGCGCGCTTCCTGCTCGGGATCCTCACCAGCGCAGCCGCTCCGACGAACTTCCTGGTCGGCAACCCGTCCGCCCTCAAGCGTCTCGTGGACACCGGTGGGACGAGTCTCGTGCAGGGAACGCGCAACTGGGTCAGCGACCTCGCGACGAACGGCGGCATGCCGTCGATGGTCAAGAAGTCGTCGCTCCGCGTCGGGGAGCACCTGGCGCTGACTCCGGGCGGAGTCGTGAGCCGTGACGACGTCGCAGAGCTGATCCAGTACTCGCCGACCACCGAGCAGGTGTACGAGCGCCCGGTCCTCGTCGTACCCCCTCCGATCGGCCGCTACTACTTCCTGGACCTGGCACCCGGCCGCAGCTTCGTCGAGTACGCGACCGGGCGGGGCCTGCAGACGTTCATGCTGAGCTGGCGCAACCCTTCGGCACGCGAGTCCGACTGGGACCTCGACACCTACGCCGCGCGGGTCGCCGCGGCGATCCAGGAGGTCGCGGACGTGACCGGCGCAGACGACGTCAACGTGATCGGCTTCTGTGCCGGCGGCATCATGACTGCGGGCGTCCTCAGCCGGCTGGCCGCCACCGGTGAGTCGCCCGTGCACAGCGTCGCGTTCGCGGTCACGCTCCTCGACTTCGGCCTGAACGCCCCGATCGGGGCGTTCAGCTCGGCGAAGCTGCTCGCTCTGGCGCGCTGGAACTCGCGGCGTGCCGGTGTCATCACCGCCCGCAACATGGGTTCGGTGTTCAGCTGGATGCGCCCCGACGACCTCGTGTGGAACTACTGGGTGAACAACTACCTGATGGGCCTGGAACCGCCCGAGTTCGACATCCTGTCGTGGAACGCAGACGGCACGAACGTGCCGGCAGCGCTGCACAAGCAGTTCCTGGACATCTTCGAGCACAACCCGCTGGTCACCCCTGAGGGGCTGAGCTGCCTCGGTAGCCCGATCGACCTCGGGAGCGTCACCGTGCCGGCGTTCGTGGCGGGAGCGGTCAACGACCACCTGACCCCGTGGCGGGGCACGTACCGGACGGTGCAGCTGCTCGGGGGCGAGTCCAGCTTCGTGCTCAGCAATGCCGGGCACATCGCGAGCCTGGTGAACCCACCGGGCAACCCCGCTGCCACGTTCTTCGCCGGTCCCACCGACGCGCGGAAGTCCGCGGACGAATGGCTGGCCGGGGCGGAGCGTCAGTCCGGGTCGTGGTGGGAGGCCTGGGCGGACTGGGACGTCGCCCGGTCGGGCCGGCTCGTTACGCGCCCGGAGGCCCTCGGCAACGCCGCCCATCCCGTGCTCGAGGACGCGCCGGGCAGCTACGTGCGCGACCGGGTGCCGAAGTGAGACCGGAGGTCGCCGAGGTCCGTCCGGGGGAGCGTCTCGACTGGGAGTCCCTCGAGGCCTACCTGCGGCAGCACCTGCCACAGGCGGTGGGGGACTTCTCCGTCCTGCAGTTCCCCAACGGGTCGGCGAACCTCACCTACCTCGTCCGGTTCGGCGAGACGGACCTCGTCGTACGCCGACCACCGTTCGGCACGATCGCCACAGCGGCACACGACATGCGCCGCGAGTACAAGGTGCTGTCGCTCCTGCACGCGGCCTACCCACGAGCGCCGCTCGGACTCCACTACTGTCCCGACGAATCGGTGATCGGCGCCCACTTCCTGGTCTCCGAGTACCGATCGGGACTCGTCGTCTGGGACCACGTCCCCGACCTCCTGCAGGTCGGTGAGGAGCCCGGTCGTCGGATCGGGCTGGCCGTCGTGGACGCGCTCGCCGACCTCCATCAGGTCGACCCGACGTCGTGCGGCCTGGGTGACCTCGGTCGTCCCGCGGGCTACCTGGAGCGCCAGGTTCGCGGCTGGCAGGGACGCTGGGAGGCCGTCGCCCCCGACGGTCGCGGCACCCTGGACCGGGTGGGCCGGCTGCTATCACGGCATCTCCCCGAGTCGGGCCGCCCCGCGATGGTGCACAACGACTTCAAGGTCGACAACTGCCAGTTCGCCGTGGGTGACCCCGACACCGTCACCTCTGTCTTCGACTGGGACATGGCGACGCTCGGCGACCCGCTCACCGACCTGGGGACGCTCCTGAACTACTGGCCGGACGGCCGGACCCCGGCCGATGGCGTGCCCGGGCTGGAGAACGTCGGCCTGCCCACCCGGGACGAGGTCGTCGACAGCTACGCCGCCCGCACCGGGCAGTCTCTCAGCCGCGGCGGCGTCGCGTGGTACGAGGCGTTCGGCTGCTGGAAGACCGCGATCATCATGCAGCAGCTCTATGTGCGGCACCTGCGCGGCGAGAGCTCGGACGACCGCATGACGGCCCGCGGCGAGCAGGTCGGCCGCATCGCGGAGCGGGCGCTGACGCTCGCCGAGAACCTTCCCTGACCCACACCTGAAGGACTGCCATGACCCTCGACGTGACCACTGACCCGGCCGTGGCCGACCTGGCCGCCCGAACGGCCGCGTTCATCCGCGCCGTCGCCGTACCCGAGGAGGAACGGCTCGGCGGTGTCGTCGGCGCAGGGGGTGAGGAGCTGCGCGACCACCTGCAGCAGGCTGCCCGCGATGCCGGCGTCTTTGCCCCGCACGTGTCCCGCGAGTACGGTGGGCACGGCCTCGACATGCGCGGCCGTGCCGTCGTGTTCGAGGAGGCGGGCTGGTCGATCTTCGGCCCGCTGGCGCTCAACATCGCCGCACCGGACGAGGGCAACATGCACCTGCTCGAGGCGGTCGCGACGGCGCAGCAGAAGGCGAAGTACCTCCGGCCGCTCGCCGAGGGTGCGGCTCGGTCATGCTTCGCGATGACCGAGCCGGCGCCGGGCGCGGGCTCCGACCCGGCCGCCCTCGCCACCATCGCCACACCGACTCCCGGAGGCTGGCTGGTCAACGGCAGGAAGTGGTTCATCACCGGCGCCGACGGGGCGGCGTACACGATCTGCATGGCACGCACGTCCGGACGCCCCGGCGACCGAGGAGGCGCGACGATGTTCCTCATCGACGCCGGCACACCGGGCCTGCGGATCACGCGCCACATCGAGACGCTCGACGAAGGCTTCTTCGGCGGTCACTGCGAGCTGGAGCTCGATGGCGTCTTCGTCTCTGAGGAGGCAGTGCTGGGCGCCGTCGACAAGGGCTTCGAGTACGCCCAGGTCCGGCTGGCTCCGGCGCGGCTCACCCACTGCATGCGCTGGCTGGGCGTCGCCCGGCGCGCGCAGGAGATCGGGGTGAACCGCGCTGCGGAGCGCGAGATGTTCGGCTCCCGGCTGGGCGACCTCGGCATGGTGCAGGCGATGATCGCGGACTCCGAGATCGACATCTCCGCGTCGCGGCTTCTCATCTGGCAGGCCTGCGCCGAGCTGGACCAGGGGCGGAGCGCGGCCCAGTCGAGCTCGATCGCCAAGACCTTCGTGGCGGAGGCGGTCGGACGCGTCGTCGACCGTTCCCTGCAGATCTGCGGAGCGCTGGGCATCTCCGGCGACGTGCTCCTCTCGCGCTACTACCGGGAGGTGCGGCCGTTCAGGATCTACGACGGCTCGTCCGAGACCCACCGCTGGGCGATCGCCAAGCGCCGGGCCCGCGAGAGCGTTGTCGCACACGCCGTCGAGAAGGAGAAGGGGAGCGGCGGTGAGTGAACCGGTCTCGGGTCCCGTCACCCTGGAGTACGACGGTCTCCCGCATCGTGCGGGGGAGCGGCTGGGGCCGACCGTCTGGACGGCCGTGACACAGCCTCAGGTCGCGGGCTTCGCGGACCTGACCCACGACCACCAGTGGATCCACGTCGACGAGGCCCGCGCGAAGGAGGGCCCGTTCGGGACGACCATCGCCCACGGGTACCTCACCCTGTCGCTGGTGCCGTTCTTCCTCGGGCAGCTCCTCGAGGTCAGTGGGATCTCGATGGCGGTGAACTACGGCCTCGAGCGGGTCAGGTTCCCAGCTCCCGTCCCGGTCGGCGCAAGCCTGCGGGCGTCGGCCGAGATCGTGGACGTCCGGCCGGGGCCGGGCTCGACGCAGGTGACCGTCCGTGTGTCGGTTGCCTGCGACGCCGCGGAGAAGCCGGTGTGCGTGGCGGACGTGGTCATCCTCTTCGTGGCCTGACCCCGCTCCGCCGCCCCTGGCCCTGCGGCACGGGCGCCCCCGACCGTGGTCAGGCGGCCGGGCCGCCGGCGACGTAGAGCACCTGCCCCGAGACGAAGCCGGCGGCCTCACCAGCGAAGAAGGACACGGCGTTGGCGATGTCGTCCGGCTCACCGACGCGGCCGACCGGGATCTGCTTGGCGTTGGCTGCCTTGAGCTCCTCGAACGGCATGCCGAGCCGGTCGGCGGTTGCCGCAGTCATCTCGGTGGCGATGAAGCCGGGAGCCACCGCGTTGACGGTGACGCCGTAGCGGCCGAGCTCGATCGACAGCGTCTTCGTGAAGCCCTGGAGGCCGGCCTTGGCTGCTGCGTAGTTCGCCTGGCCGCGGTTGCCGAGCGCGGAGATGCTGGAGAGGTTAACGATGCGCCCCCACCCCGCCTCGGTCATGTGCTGCTGGGCCGCTCGGCTCATCAGGAAGGCGCCACGAAGATGCACGTTCATCACCGAGTCCCAGTCCACCGATGACATCTTGAACAGCAGGTTGTCGCGCGTGATCCCGGCGTTGTTGACCAGCACGGTGGGCGCACCGAGGTCGGAGGCGACGCGGTCGACAGCGGACTTCACGGCCGCCTCGTCCGCAACGTCGGCCCCCACCGCGATCGCCTTGCTGCCCAGATCCTCGACGTCGGCCACCGTCGCGGCGCAGGCGGACTCGTCGAGGTCAAGCACGGCGACCTGGTAGCCGTCGGCGGCCAGGCGCCTGCTCACGGCTGCGCCGATGCCGCGCGCCCCTCCGGTCACGATCGCGGTGCGCTGAGGGACGTTCACGCCTTCTCCTTGATGTCGGTTGCTCGGACTTGTCGGTGCGCCGGCTGGGGTCGGTCAGGACCCGGGACCTGGCGCGAGTAGAGACTAAACCAAAATCGGTTCAGTTCAACTCTTGACTTTGTCGGTCGGCGACTCCAAACTGAAGTGGATTCAGTTTAATTACGCGAAGGGACCAGACATGGTTCAGACCGACCACATCGTGCTCGAGAAGGACGGCGACATCGCCCGTGTGTGGCTCAACCGCCCGCACAAGAAGAACGCCGTCACCGTCGAGCTGCTCCACCGCCTCGACGAGATCATCGTCGAGGTCGACACCGACCCCGACCTGCGGGTGCTGGTGCTGCGCGGCCGGGAGAACACGTTCTGCTCCGGTTTCGACCTCGACGAGCTCCTCGCCAACTACGTGGGCACGACCACGGCCATGGAGGTCGCGGTGCTCTCGGCCAAGGTGTGCGACCGCCTGTACTCGATGAACACACCCTCGGTTGCCGTGCTCGAGGGCCACGTCACGGCCGGTGGCTTCGAGCTGATGATCTCCTGTGACTTCGCCGTGGCCTCGGAGGACGCCCTGATCGGCGACTTCCACATCCGGCGTGCGCTGTTCGGCGGGGCGGGTCCGATCTACCGGCTCCCGCGGATGATCGGCATCCGCAAGACCAAGGAGCTGATGCTGACCGGCAAGCTGCTCACCGGCCGGGAAGCTGTCGACTTCGACCTGATCAACGCCGCAGCGCCCGCGGAGGAGCTCGACCAGCTGGTCAAGGACTTCATCGCCCCGATCATCGACAAGAGTCCCTTCGCCATGCGGCTCACCAAGATGACCATCGACCGTGGGCTCGACGCCGACATCCAGTCCCTGATGGTGATGGAGCACCTCGCTGTGGGCAACGCGCTCCAGTCCGAGGATGCCCGCGAAGGCGTCAACGCGTTCCTCGAGAAGCGTGAACCCGTATGGGTCGGTCGCTGACCGGGAGCCGTTGCCTCGACTGCGGAACGGTCGCGTTCCCTCCGGCCGTCAGCTGTCAGAGCTGCGGGCGTCGGTCGATGACGGCCGTGGAGCTGAGCAGTCACGGCACGGTGTGGGGCTTCACGGTGCAGCGATTCGCACCGAAGTCCCCGCCGTACGTCGTGCCGGAGGGCGGGTTCGTGCCGTTCGCCGTCGGCTACGTCGAGCTGCCGGAAGGAGTCAAGGTGGAAGCCGTTCTGGACTGCACCGACTTCGCCGAGCTCGCCGGTGACGCGGCGGTCACGCTCGTGGCCGTCGAGCCCGTTCCCAGGTTCGCCACCGTCGAGGCGATGGCACACACCTCCATCGAGGCAGCTCCATGACCACCGGAGTCTCGATCGTCGGCGCCGGGCTGTCGAAGTTCGGTCGTCAGCCCGGCCGCACCGGCCGTGAGCTCGCCCTCGACGCCATCAACGCCGCGCTGCTCGATGCCGGCCTCGCCTGGACCGACGTGCAGGTGGCGTTCGGTGGCAGCGACGGCGCCGGCCTGGCCGACACCCTTGTTGCCGACCTCGGCCTGACCGGGATCCCGTTCACGAACGTCAAGAACGGCTGCGCCACCGGCGGCAGCGCGTTGATGTCGGCAGTCAACGCGATCCGTTCGGGGAGCGCCGAGATCGCCCTGGCCGTCGGCTTCGACAAGCACCCACGCGGTGCCTTCGACCCGCGTCCGGAGGACTGGGGTCTCCCGGCGGCGTACGGCGAGGTCGGCCTCATGGTGACCACGCAGTTCTTCGGCATCAAGATCTCCAGGTATCTGCGCGAGCACGGCATCAGCGCCAGGACGCTTGCCCTAGTGGCGGAGAAGGCCTATCGCAACGGTGCGCTCAACCCCAACGCCTGGCGACGCGAGGTGATCTCGGCCGACGAGATCTCGGCAGCGGAGATGGTCAACGACCCGCTCACGCGCTTCATGTTCTGCTCACCCGGCGAGGGCGGCGCGGCGATCGTCGTCACCAGCGACGCGGTTGCGGCGCGTCTTGGCCGCGACGTACGGCTGTTGGGTGCGGCCACCCGCACCCGGCGGTTCGGCTCGTTCGAGGTCTTCAGCCCCTCCATCCAGGGGACTGGAGTGCCCTCCAGCGTCAGTGCCGACGCAGCCGCCGCGGCGTTCGCGGCAGCCGGGGTCAGCCCGGCGGATGTGGACGTCGCCCAGCTCCAGGACACCGAGAGCGGAGCCGAGGTCATGCACCTGGCCGAGTGCGGATTCTGCAAGCACGGCGAGCAGGAGGCGATGGTGGCCGCCGGGGAGACCGAGATCGGCGGCCGGCTGCCGGTCAACACCGACGGTGGCTGCATCGCGAACGGCGAGCCCATCGGTGCCTCCGGGCTCCGTCAGGTCCACGAGATCGTGACGCAGCTCCGCGGCGAGGCGGGGGACCGGCAGGTGGCCGCCCCGCAGATCGGCTTCACCCATGTCTACGGAGCACCTGGCATCAGTGCCTGCACGGTGCTCGCTGTCTGAGAGGACGACGATGACGCCCGACGGACCCACCTCCCTCGACGAGTTCACCCGCGCCGCCCGGGGATGGCTCTCCTCGGTCGCGAAGCCGCGCCGGGCGGCCCAGTGGGGGGTCGGCCCGGACTCCGTGGCCGTCTTCGAGAACTGGACAGCAGAGGAGGAGCGGGCCGAGACGAACTGGATCCGCTCCTACGAGAAGGCCAAGTACGACGCGGGCTGGGGTGCGTTGACCTGGCCCGAGGAGTACGGCGGGCGAGGACTGCCGATGTCCTACGCGTTGGCGTTCCGACAGGAGGAAGAGGCCTTCGACGTGCCCCGGCACACCGAGATGTTCTCGGTGACCCAGCAGCTGGTGGCGCCGGCCATCGCCCAGTGGGGGACCCCAGAGCAGCGCGAGCGCTACGTGAGCGCGATGCTGCGCACAGACCTGATCGCGTGCCAGCTCTTCTCCGAGACCGAGGCCGGCTCCGACCTCGCAGCCGTGCGCACCCGGGCCGTCGAGCGGGACGGCCACTGGACGCTGGACGGGCACAAGGTCTGGACCTCGGGGGCGCTGGTCGCTGACCTCGGTGTCGCGGTCACTCGCACGGACCCGGCCGCGGCCAAGCACGCGGGGCTCACCGTCTTCCTGGTGCCGATGCAGGCACCCGGCGTCACCGTGCGGCCGATCCGGCAGATGACCGGCGGCAGCTCGTTCAACGAGGTGTACCTCGACGGGGTCGAGCTCTCCGACGACATGAGGCTCGGGCCGGTCGGGCAGGGCTGGAAGGTGGCCCTGACGGTGCTGGCCGCGGAGCGGCTCGACTCGGGCAATCTTGGCCTGGCCAACGCCGACCGCGCCGTCGAACTGTCACGCAACCTCGGCCGGCCGCTGACCGAGCTCGAGCAGGACCAGGTCGCAGACCTGGTGACGCGAAGCTACGTTCAGAGGCTGACCGGGATGCGCGTTGCGGCGGCCGTCGTGTCCGGCGTCGACCCCGGCCCGGAGGCTTCTGTCGGCAAGCTCCTGGCGACCGACACCATGGCGCGCACCTCCGAAGTGGTGCGCGCACTGCTCGGTCCCGAGCTGGCCGCGGACGTGGGCGGTTGGGGAACGTGGGCCTGGACCGAGCACCTCCTGGGGGCTCCCGGCTACCGCATCGCGGGCGGCACGGACGAGATCCAGCACAACATCCTCGCCGAGCGCGTGCTCGGCCTGCCCCGGGAACCGCGCGCATGAGCACCAGCAGCGTCCAGGGCAGCGTCGATGGCAGTGTCGCGGGCAGCTTCGAAGGCGGCCTCGCCGACCGGGTCTCACTCGCCCTCCGCCGGGAACGGCCCGGCCTCGAGGTGGGTGCCCTGACGCGGCTGCCCGGTGGCCATTCCGGCCTGACCTACCGGGTAGAGACCAGCGAGGGGCCACTGGTGGTCAAGTCGGTCCCGGAGAACCAGAAGGCCCTCGGGCGGCACGACATGCTCCGTCAGGCACGGATCATCTCCGCGCTCGCCCCCACCAGAGTTCCCGTCCCCACCGTGGTCGCCACGGACGACACCGAACCGGCCTGGTTCGCCATGCAGTTGGTCGGCGGCGAGTCCCTCGAGCCGGTGCTCGACGATCCTGCCGTGCCGCCCTCCCTTGCTGCGGAACGGATGCTCCGGGCCGCCGAGATCCTGCCTGCACTTCACGACGTGCCTCTCGACCAGGTGCCTGTGGACGCCGACCCGTTGTCTCCTCGCGACGAGCTGGCCCGCTGGGCACGCACGATGGCTGCCGTCCCGCCGCACCTCGTGCCGGATGCGAACCAGTTGCACCAGCTGCTCTCGGACGGCGTCCCGCCCGCTGTGGAGGCAACGGTGGTGCACGGCGACTACCGGCTGGGGAACCTGATCTGCCACGGCACAGAGCCGGTAGCCCTGATCGACTGGGAGATCTGGAGCGTGGGCGACCCGCGCGTCGAGCTGGGTTGGTTCCTGGTCTTCGCCGACGGCTCCAACTTCCCGGGTGTTGGTCGGGAGGTCGAGGGGCTGCCAACCGCCGACGAGCTGGTCGAGCGGTACGCCGCTGACGGCCGGCGGGTGGACGACCTCGCGTGGTTCGACGCGCTCGGCCGTTACAAGATGGCAGCGATCATGGGCCACAACCTGCGCCGGCACCTCGAAGGCCGCCACCACGACCCAGACCAGGAACGCCTGCCCGACACCATCGAGCGGCTCATCGCCACCGGACTGTCGACGACGCTCTGACCCCCCAACCCGACTCCGACGACCACCGACGACACAAGAGGAATGCCGTGGACTTCGAGCCTTCCGCCCGTACCCGTGACCTGATGGCCCGCCTGCAGGTGTTCATGGACGAGCACGTCTACCCCGCCGAGGCGGTCTACGACGTGCAGGTCGCGGGGTCTGCGAACCCGCACGAGCAGCCGCGGGTGATGCGTGAGCTGCAGGCCAGGGCGCGGGAGCGGGGGCTCTGGAACCTGTTCATGACGCACGGCGGCTGGGGGGTGGGCCTGACCAACCTCGAGTACGCACCCCTGATGGAGCTGGCCGGCCGGTCGATCATCGGTCCGGAGGCCCTGAACTGCTCGGCTCCCGACACCGGGAACATGGAGATCCTGGCGATGTACGGCACGCCGGAGCAGCAGGAGAAGTGGCTGCGCCCCCTGCTGGACTGCCGGATCCGTTCGGCGTTCGCGATGACGGAACCTGCGGTGGCCAGCTCCGATGCCACCAACATCACCGCGACCATCCGGCGCGACGGCGACGAGTACGTCCTCAACGGGCGTAAGTGGTACACCTCGGGCATCCTCGACCCGGACTGCGAGCTGGTCATCTTCATGGGCAAGTCGGATCCCGACGGGCCGACGTACCGGCAGCAGAGCATGATCCTCGTCCCCGCCGACGCACCCGGGATCGAGGTGCTGCGCGACCTGACCATGTTCGGTTACCAGGACCGGCTCGGCCACGGCGAGGTCGACTTCAAGGACGTGCGAGTGCCGGCCGAGAACATGCTGGGCTCAGAAGGCGACGGGTTCGCCATCGCCCAGGGCAGGCTCGGTCCCGGGCGCATGCACTACGCGATGCGAGCGATCGGTTTCGCCGAGCGGGCGATGTCGATGATGTGTCGCCGGGCGGTGGACCGCGAGGCGTTCGGCGGACCCCTTGCCGACCAGGGCGTCGTCCGCGAGTGGGTGGCGCGCAGCCGTATGGAGATCGACCAGGTCCGGCTGCTCACCCTCCGCGCCTCCTGGCTGATGGACACGCAGGGCAACGCCGCGGCGCGGTCCGACGTGGCCGCGATCAAGGTCTCCGCGATGGAGGTCGCCCACCACGTGGTCAACCGCGCGGTGCAGACCTACGGCGCCGCGGGGGTCAGCGAGGACACCGTGCTGGCCAGGCTGTTCGCCATCACCCGCGCCCTGCAGATCGCGGACGGGCCCAACGAGGTGCACCTGCGCACCATCGGCAAGCTCGAGCTGGCGGGCTATCGCAAGCCCGCCGACGCGGCGACGTACCAGGGAGGCAGGCCATGACCACCCTCGACGGGAAGGTCGCTCTGGTGACGGGAGCGACCCGCGGGCTGGGCCTCGCCATCGCGAGGGCACTCGCCGAAGCCGGAGCCACCGTCGTGGTCTCGAGCCGCAGGCTCGAGTCCTGCGAGGCCGCGGCCGAGGCGATCACCAAGGCGACCGGGGTCGCGGCGGTCCCGTTGGCCCTGCACGTCGGGCGCTGGGACAGCATCGAGCCGGCCATCGACGAGGTCTACGCACGCCTGGGACGCCTTGACATCTTGGTGAACAACGCGGGGATCGCGCCACTGGCTCCCAGCCTCGAGAGCGTCTCGGAGTCCCTGTTCGACAAGACCATCGAGGTAAACCTCAAGGGCCCGTTCCGGCTGATGGCCGTGGCGGGTGCCCGGATGGCAGCTGCCGGCGGGGGCTCGATCGTCAACATCTCCAGCATCGGCTCGCTGCGGCCCAGCCCGCCCGAGGCGATCTACGCCGCCGCGAAGAGTGGCCTCAACGCTCTGACGATGGCGTTCGCACAGGAGTACGCCCCACACGTGCGGGTCAACTGCGTGATGCCGGGTGCCTTCGCGACCGACATGGCACAGGAGTGGGACGAGGAGTTCGTCGGCAAGATCGTCGACCGTCTCCCGTCCGGCAGGCTGGGGCGTCCTGACGAGGTGGCCGGAATGGTGGTCCACCTCGCCGGAGACAGCGCCGGCTACACCACCGGAGCGGTCATCCCGGTCGACGGCGGCCGCACGGCCGTCTACTGATCGGAGCGGGAGATGAGCAACGGTACGAGGGTCAGCGGCCTCTTCGACCTGCGCGGCGCGGTCGCCATCGTGACCGGAGCGTCGTCCGGGCTGGGCGAGGGGTTCGCCCGCACCCTGGTCGACGCTGGAGCGACGGTCGTGGCGGCGGCGAGGCGCCTCGACCGTCTCGAGGTGCTCGCCAAGGAGCTCGACGGTACGGGACCGACCGGGGGCAAGGTCGTGCCGGTCGCGTGCGACGTGACCTCCCCAGACGACCGGCAACGGTTGGTCGAGACAGCCGCGCAGATCAGCGGCCACATCGACGTACTCGTCAACAACGCGGGCATCCCTGGACCTCCCCACGCTGAGCAGGAGACGGTCGAGGGGTTCGCTGGTCTCCTCGATCTCAACCTGGCCTCGGGATTCCACCTGGCGGCGCAGGTCGCCTCGACCGTGGCCGAGGGACGGACGCTCTCGATCGTCAACATCTCCTCGGTGATCGGCCTGGTCTCCACCTCCCCGATCGGGGGAGCGAGCTACGCCGCCTCGAAGGCGGGAATTCTCGGGTTGACCCGCGAGCTTGCCGGCCAGTGGGGCCGCCGTGGAATCCGCGTCAACGCCATCGTCCCCGGCTGGTTCGACACCGAGATGACCGACGGTCTGTTCGCCAACGACAAGTCCGCCGGTTGGGTGCGCCGCAACACGATGCTCGGCCGAGGTGGCGGCCCCGGCGAGGTCGACGGCGCGCTGCTCTTCCTGGCCTCGCCGGCCTCGTCCTACGTCACCGGCCACTCCCTGGTCGTCGACGGAGGGTGGACCGCCCGATGACGGCCACGATGCAGGCACTGCGCCTCGTCGCGTGGGGCCGGGAGCCGGAGCTCGTCGAGGTTCCCGTCCCGGCGCCGGGTCCGGGCGAGCTCCTGCTCCGTGTCGATGCCGCGGGTCTGTGCCACTCGGACCTGCACGTCGTGGACAGCGCCGGACGACTTCCCTTCTCGCTCCCCTTCACCCTGGGTCACGAGGTGGCCGGTATGGTCGCCGGCGTCGGCGTCGGCGTCTCCCCCGACTGGCTGGACGAGCCGGTCGCGGTGCACGGCGTCTGGTCCTGCGGGCAGTGCCGGCGATGTGCGGTCGGACGGGAGAGCTGCTGCCTGCGACTCACCGGCCCGGTGGGTGGCGGGCTCGGGCGTGACGGGGGGCTGGCGGAGTTCATGCTGGTTCCCTCCGAACGGTTCCTGGTCAAGGCGCAGGGGCTGCCGGCAGAGGAGCTCGCCCCGCTGACCGACTCCGGCCTGACGGCGTACCACGCCGTGGCCGCCAACCTCGATGCGGTGGCGGGTGAGGGGACGGCGCTCGTGGTGGGCGTCGGAGGTCTGGGCCAGTACGCGATCCAGATCCTTCGGAGCCTCACGCCGGCCACGGTCGTCGCGGTGGACCCACGCCGATCCGCGCGAGAACTGGCCGTGCGTCAGGGCGCGGACCACGTTGTCGAGGACCTGACCCTCGTTGCGGCCGCACTCGACGCCGGCTCGCCCCGGTCCGAGGGCGGCGTCGACCTGGTCCTCGACTTCGTGGGGTCGGACGCGACGTTGGCAGGTGCCGCCCGACTTCTCGCCCCGGGCGGCCGTCTGGCTGTCGTCGGCAGCGCCGGGGGCAGGCTGACCGCTTCCAAGGGACCCGGGCTACCCCGGGGCTGGCAGCTCTCCGCGCCGTTCTGGGGAAGTCGCGCCGACCTCGAGGCGGTGGTCGCGATGGCTGTTCACGGCGGGCTGTCGGGAGAGTCCCAGACCGGAAGCCTCGCGGACGCCCCCGAGCTGTACCGACGACTTCGGCGCGGCCAGATCCACGGCCGAGCGGTCGTCGTGCCCGGTCTCAGCTCTTCCCCACTGTCCGGGTGCCGGACGCATCGTCAACACTGATCGCAGGAGGACTACACCATGCGGGTTCTTGCCCAGGAGCTCACCGACCGTGCCGGCCGTGCGCCGGACGAGGTGGCGGTCGTGGACGCACTCGGCACTCACACGATCGGCGAGGTCGTGCACGCCGCGCACGAGCTCGCCGCCCTCCTCGACGACTCTCTGGGCGGCTCTCCGACGGTTCTGGTGCAGGCGGATAACACGTGGCGGACCCTGGCGGCCGCGGTCGCCGTCGGTCTGAGGGGTGGGATGGTCGCGGTGTTCAGCGGCCACGCGCTCGCCGCCGAGTTCGAGCTCGCGATCGAGGACATCCGCCCCGACGCCGTGTTCGCGACCGAGGACGTGCTCGAGCGGTGGGCGGTCTCGGACGAGGCATTTCCGGACCGGCGCCCTGCCTTCGACGGATGGACTCTGGCCACCTCCAGCGGACCGGTCAGCGAGGTCGAACGCTGGAACGGTGGCGCCGCGGTCGCGATGACGTCCGGCTCCACCGGCCGTCCCAAGTGCGTCGTGCAGTCCGAGGAGTCGATCCGGTACGCCGGCCGCTCGACGATAGACGCGATCGGACTCCGGCCCGGGGATGCCGTGGGAGCGTTCGTGCCGCTGTCCTCAGTGGCGGCGTTCTGCTTCGGCATGTACCTCCCCGCCATGCTCGGCGGCCCGATGGTGAGCCTCGACTCATGGCGGCCGGACCTGGCGCTCAGGGCGATGGCAGAGCACCGGGTGAGGTGGACGATGCTGGTCCCGACCATGGCGCTGCAGCTCGCCGTCCGCCCGGAAGCCGAGGGCAAGCTCGTCGGGCTGACCGCCATGACAGTCGGTGGCGGGCCGATGAACGCCGACGCACTGGGCAGGGCCGAGAGGACACTCGGCACGGCGATCATCCGCGTCTTCGGGATGTCCGAGTGCCTGGGACACACCACGACGCGACCCGACGAAGAAGCCTCGACGCGGCTCGGCGCCGACGGCCGCCCGTTCCCCGGCACCGAAGTGCGCGCCGTCGACGATGCCGGACGTGCCGTCCAGGTGGGGACCGTGGGTGCGGCTCAGGTACGCGGCCCGAGCCTGTTCGTCGGTTACGCCCGCGACGGCAAGCCCTCGCGAGAGCTCACGGAGGACGGGTTCCTGCCGACCGGGGACCTCGTCCGGGTGAACCCCGACGCGACGATCACGATCCTCGGCCGCGAGAAGCAGATCATCATCCGGGGAGGGCGCAACATTGACATCTACGAGGTGGAGGCGGCCGTGGCGCGCATCCCCTCCGTGTCGCAGGTGTGCGTGGTTCCCGTGCCGGACGAGCTGCTCGGAGAAAGGGCCGCGGCCCTCGTCGTGTCGTCGGACCCGGACCTCAGCCTGGAGAGCGTGACGGGCTTCTTGGACGAGAGTGGGGTCCCGAAGGCCAAGTGGCCGGAGTTCGTCTTCGTCGTCCAGGACCTCCCCCAGAACCGGGTGGGAAAGCTCTCGCGTGGCGACGCGACCGACCTCGCCGAGCGCCTGATGAGGGCGAAGGTGACCTGAGTTCGCGTCAAGTTGATATGCTGGCCATCGACCGACCCAGATGCGAACCGAGACTCGGAACGGAGTGACCAGATGGTCCAGGCAGTGGTGGAGACGGAGGGGCCGCGCTCCAAGCGCGCGGTGATTCTCACCGCGGCGATCGACAGCTTCGGGCACGACGGCTACGAACACACCAAGTGGGCGAAGATCGCCGACGAGGTCGGCATCGGGCAGACCGCGCTCTACCACTACTTCGAGTCCAAGGCACACTGCCTGCTCACCATCATGAACCTGGAGCTCAACCGCTCGCTCGAGCGCTTCCGCGAGGTTACGGCCGAAGTCCCGCAGGCCGACGCGGCGCTCCAGGCTGCGATCTCCGCGGCGTACGACGTGAGTCCTCGCGAGGTGCTTCAGATGCGGATCCTGCAGAACCACATGGACCTGCTCGCCACGCCCCGTCCCTCCGAGAAGGAGGAGGCCGAGCGGCAGAAGGCCCGCAAGAATGTGCGCGAGATCGAGGAGGAGTGGACCGCCCTGCTCGCGCGCGGCATGGCCTCCGGCACCTTCCCGAAGCGGGATGCGCACGCCCTCGCGACCGTGGTGCTCGCCATGGTGGTCAGCGTGTGGCGGTGGTACCGCCCGGGCGGACGGATGTCGCTCGACGAGGTGCGCGACCTGATCGCGGGCGCCTCGCTGCGCGTGGTCTCCTAGCGCTGCCGCACGCGGACCCTCGAGCCACCTGGTGCGAACAACGTGGCTCGGGTAGTCTACGAGTGTTAATTGAACCAAATTCAGGTCAGGAAGTCTGATGTACAACTTGATCGTTCTCGCGGCCCGGCCCCACGACTGGACCCACCAACAGTTCATCGACTGGTGGCGTGGCGAGCACGCCGAAGTGACGTACCCGCTGCCAGGTCTTCGGCGGTGGCTGCACACCGAGCTCGCCGAGGGCACCGACGAGAAGTCGGCCGGCTGGGACGGGCTCTCGCTCCTCAGCTTCGACTCGCGAGCGGCGCTCGAGGCGGCCCTCGCGAGCGAGGAGTGGAAGGCTGCCGTCGCCCACGTCGGGTCGATGCGCGGGCGCAGGATGATCTTCACCGGCGATGAGATGACCATGGTGAGCGAGCGGCAGGACGCCTGATGGCCGAGTGGGCCGAGCCGGGGGCGCACGAAGCCGCAGACGGGGTGTTCCGGGTGCCGTTGAGCATGCCCAACGACGGGCTCCACGCGGTCAATGTGTATGCGCTGGAGACCGGCGACGGACTTGCTCTGGTCGACGGCGGCTGGCGAACGCCGACCGGCCTCGACGAGCTCGCCTCGGCGCTGGCCGGCGTCGGTCGCGACGTCGCTGCCATCCATGACGTCTACGTGACCCACATCCATCGCGACCACTACACGCTCGCTGTCGAGCTGAGGCGCCGGTTCGGCACGCTGGTCCACCTAGGCCGGGACGAGGCTCCGGGGCTTCATCAGCTGCTCGAGATGGCGAGCAACGTGCCGGCCACCTCGTTACGCCAGCTGCGCCGGTCCGGTGAGGACGAGCTGGCCGCGGTGGTACAAGCCATGGCGGAGAGCGAGGAGTTCGACGCCGACGGATGGGAGAAGCCGGACTCGTGGCTCGACCCCGGCGAGTACGCCGTGGGCACGAGGGTCCTGGAAGCCGTCGCCACCCCCGGCCACACCAAGGGCCACCTCGTCTATCACGACCTCGACGCCCGGATCCTCTTCGCCGGCGACCACCTGCTGCCCACGATCTCCCCGTCCATCGGGTTCGAGCTCGGCGACTGGGATCTCCCGTTGGCCAGCTACCTCTCCTCGCTCGAGTCCATGCTGGAGCGGCCAGATGCGCGGCTGCTTCCGGCCCACGGCGCTCCGGGACCGAGCGCCCATTCCCGGGCGACCGAGCTCCTCGAGCACCATGACGTGCGGCTGGCGGAGACCATGCGGGTGCTCGACGAGGTCGGCGAGACCACTGCCGGGCGCGTGGCACGGAAGCTGACCTGGACCCGGCGGCATCACTCCTACGACGGGCTCGACAGCTTCAACCAGATGATCGCGACCTGCGAGACGATCGCTCACCTCGACGTCCTCGTCGACCGGGGACAGGCACGGGTCCAGCACGACCCCGACGGTGCCCTCTTCTCCCTCGTCTGAACCGTTCACCGCGTCTGAGCGTCGCCGCCCTCGTGGCTCAGGCTGCGGTCCAGCCGCCGTCCGCGTAGACCTCCGACCCGGTCATGTACGACGAGTCCTCGCTGACCAGGAATGCGACCACGGCCGCGATCTCCTCGGGCCGGCCGAGGCGCCCCATGGGCGTCTTCGCCACCATGGCGGCGTACCGCTCGGTGCCTGCGTAGCGATCGAGCAACGGACCGGTGGCGATGAAGCCCGGGTGCATGGAGTTCACCCGCACGCCGTCGGCGGCCCAATGGAGTGCCGCGTTCTTGGTCATGGTGCGGACCGCGCCCTTGGCTGCGTGGTAGGCGACGCTGTTCCCGAGCCCGCCGACGGTGCCGAGGATCGAGCACATGTTGACGATGGAGCCACCACCGTTCTGCCCGATCCGCGGGCCGCAGTGCTTCATCCCGAGCCAGACCCCGGTCTGGTCGACCGAGACGACGCGTTCCCAGTGCTCCTCTGTCTCGTCCTCGACCGTGGCGAGGCTGCCGAGGGCAGCGTTGTTCACGAGCGCCCGGAGCGCGCCCAGGCGGCTCTCGGCCTCCGCAGCAGCGGTACGCCAGCCGGCCTCGGAGGAGACGTCGAGGGCGATGGCTGTGTGAGTGTCGGCGCCGCCGGGAAGCTCTGCCACCAGGTCGTGGCAGGCCCGCTCGTCGAGGTCGGTGACAGCGATCCTGGCGCCCTCGGCGGCCAGGCGTGCGGCGATGTGCACGCCGAGCCCTCCCGTGGCACCGGTCAGCAGGACGACGCGTCCGGACAGGCGGTCGAGCAGGGGGTTCATCGCGCTCCTTGGTTCCATGTGGTCAGACCGTGCCCGCACGTCAGCGAGCGAGGAACTGCTGGATCAGTCTTTCTGCGTCGTCGCTGACGACCACCCGGCCGATCGTGTCCGCCTCGTCCTTGGCATGGTCGGCACGGGAAACCCCCCACGAAGAACGGATGAGCCGCTTGGTCTCCCCGAACGCTCGGGCAGGTCCGCTGGCAAGAGCCCGGGCGACCTCCGCGGTTCGGCGCGGCACCTGGTCGTCACCGACGACCTCGGTGACCAGCCCCCAGTCGCGGGCTTCCTCGGCGTTGAGCACCTTTCCGCTGACGGCGAGCTCGAGCGCGCGCTGCTGGCCGATTGCGCGGGGCAGCAGGTAGGAGACCCCGCAGTCAGGCGTCAGGCCGATGGCGCTGTAGGCCATGACGAACTTGGTCGACTCCCCGGCGACCACGACGTCTGCATGGAGCACGAGTGCCAGGCCCGCTCCGGCTACGGCGCCGTGAACACCGGCCACCACAGGCTTGGGCAGCTCCGACAGCCGCCGCAGCTGCGCCTCCAGCTCGGTGGCCAAGGTGTGCAGGTACGTCGCCCGGTCATCGGCCGCTTGGAAGGACGCCACGTCGCCTCCCGCGCAGAATCGCGGCCCCCTCGCGGTCAACGAGACCGCGCGGATGGCCGTCGCCTCCGACTGCGAGACCGCGGCACCGAATGCTCGCGCGGTCGGCAGGTCGAACGAGTTGGCGGCCTCCGGTCGCTCCAGGACGATCCGGCCGACCGCGCCGTCGGTCTCGAAGCGCACTCCGACCATCACGATCTCCTCCACATGGCGGAGGCCCGCGGGCACGTACGGTTCATAGCCGCTCGACGATGGTCGCGTTGGCCATGCCGCCCCCCTCACACATCGTCTGGAGGCCGTACCGAGCGCCGGTGCGGCGAAGGTGATGGATCAGGGTAGTCATCAGTCGCGCGCCGGTGGCGCCGAGCGGATGCCCGAGTGCGATTGCACCGCCAAGGGCGTTGGTCCGCCCTGGTGCGGCACCGGTCTCCCTCTGCCAGGCGAGTACGACGGATGCGAACGCCTCGTTGACCTCGAAGAAGTCGATGTCGTCCATGGTGAGTCCTGCTCGCCGAAGGACGGCGTCCGTTGCCGGGATCGGTCCGGTCAGCATGAGCATCGGATCGGAGCCGACGACGCTCAGCGCGTGCACGCGGGCGAGAGGCGTCAGCCCGTGGGCGCGCACGGCGGACTCGGAGGCCACGAGGAGCGCTGCTGCGCCGTCGGAGATCTGGCTCGACAGCGCGGCGGTGATCCGGCCACCTTCGCGCAGTGGCGTGAGCTGCGCCAGCTTCGCCTGGGTGCTGTCACGCCGGGGTCCCTCGTCGGCCGTCACGTCGGCGTACGGTGCGATCTCGTCGGTGAACCATCCGGAGTCGGCTGCAGCGAGTGCCCGGCGATGACTCTCGAGTGCGAACTCCTCCATGGCCTCGCGGGTGATGCCCCACTTCTCGGCGATCATCTCTGCGCCGAGGAACTGGGAGATCTCCTGGTCCCCGAACCGTTGTCCCCAACCCGCGCCGCCGTAGGGGAACCCCATGCCCTCGCGCTGACCGAGCACGGCGGCACTGGAGATGGGCACCGAGCTCATCACCTCGACGCCCCCGGCGATCACCAGGTCCTGGGTCCCGGACATCACCGCCTGGGCAGCGAAGTGAACGGCCTGCTGCGCTGAGCCGCACTGCCGGTCGAGCGTCGTGCCCGGCACCGTCTCCGGGAGCCCTGCGGAGAGCCAGGAGTTCCGCGCGATGTTGGCCGCCTGGGCTCCGACCTGGTCGACGCAACCGAAGATGACGTCGTCGACGGCGGCGGGGTCCAGGTCGGCGCGATCGAGCAGCGCCCGGAGCACGTGGGCGCCGAGGTCGTTGGGGTGCACGGCGCTCAGGCCGCCTCCTCGGCGGCCCACGGGGGAGCGGACCGCTTCGACGATGAACGCCTCAGGCATCGGGAGAGTCCAATTCAAGGGTGCGACAGATGAGGAGCGGCCGGCGTCGGTCGGTATATCCAGTGCGCCGGGAAGGACGCGTGGCTGTCATCAGTCCTCCAGAAGATCGTGAGGGAGGCCTAGCGCACCTCGTAGCTGATGATCAGGCAGTCTGGAGCGAGTCGCACGTCCGTCAGGAAGCCCCCGGTCGAGCCCGCCTTCGTCGATCGCTCGGTGGCACTTCGCGGGGGTCGCCTCATTCACAAAACTGAATTTAGTTCAATTTGCCGCTCTTGTCGAGACTCGTGGTCGCCAGGAGCGGCCCCTCGCTGTCCGCAGGAAGCTCTCGTACGACTTCGCGTGGAGCCAGTGGGAGCGCGGATGCGCCACCCGCGCCGCCACGCCGCTGCCCGCGGAGCCGGAACTGATCTGCGCACGAAGTCCTGCTCTGACCGCCGCGCCGACGACGAAGACACGGCTCGGGAAGCGCTGCACACTTGGGGTTAGTGGGTGGCGTCGCTACCCAGGACGTGGATCGCTTCTTTGGTGGTGTGTCGGTCTCGGCATCAGGTGTGTGGCTCGATTCCGGGCCTTCTCGCAGCCTCCCGGAAGGCTCGGATGGTCGATGTCAGCACAGTGTCCGCAAACGGTGCCCCGGATGGTGGCGAAGGTGGGCGAAGGACTACGACAACTGAATGTGGCTCTGAACTGGGGCTTTACGCTCACTGTGGCTCACAGTCGAGCCGAATGTGAGGCGCTCGGTGAGCGGAGTACGGCACTCATAACCCAGAGGTCGCGGGTTCAAATCCCGCCCCCGCTACCAATCAGGCCCGGAATCAAGCGTGATTCCGGGCCTGAAAGCATTTGAGAATTGATCACGCGTCCACAAACTGTGCCATTTGGTGACACCCCGGCGCCGTCGGCGCCGGTGACCTGGGCCGAGCCGTGGCTCGCAGCCTGGTTCGGGACGGGGTGGGGGAGCGGCCGGTACAACGCCGGGATGGACGACCCTCACCTCTCGCATCTGCCGTCCCTCGAACTCGTACCAGGCTCCTCGGGTGTCCCGGAGCAGGCACCCACCCAGCCACTGACCCAGCCACTGACCCAGCCACTGACCCCGCCACCGACCCAGCCACCCTCCCGACAGGCCGGGTTCACAAAGACGTCGGAAGCCGGGGAAGGGTTCGGGGTGCCGGCGGGGCTGGCGATGGCCGACGCCATCCGGATTGCCGAGGCGATGTCGGCCTGTCACGCCGAGTCCACCCGCGCCATCTACGCCGGCGCCTGGCAGCGGTGGGAACGTTGGTGCACGGTCCGTGACATGGCCGCGATGCCCGCACACCCGGCAGCGATCTGTGCCTACCTCGCCGAGCGTGCCGCGACCGGCCTGTCGATCGGTGCCCTGGACACCGACTGCTCGGCCATCGCCTACACCCACCGGCGGCACCGGCTGCCCGACCCGCTGTGCGACGAGGCCGTGCGCGCCGTCCGCCGCGGGCTACGCCGGATCGTAGGCACTGCACCCCGCCGCCAAGCCCGACCCCTCGGCACCACCGAGATCCGCCAGATCGTCGAGGCCATCGACCGCTCGACGCCCAAGGGCGCCCGCGACGCCGCGATCATCCTGCTCGGCTACGCCTCTGCGCTCAGGCGTTCTGAGCTGGCGGCCCTCACCCTCGACGACATCGACACCCAGCCCGGGGGACTCGTCATCACCGTGAAGAGCTCGAAGACCGACCAAGAGTCAGCCGGGCAGTGCGTCGGCGTTGCCCACGGCCAACACGAGGTCACCGACCCCGTCGCGGCCCTCCACACCTGGTTGGCCGTGCGGGGCACGAACCCGGGACCGGTGTTCACCAGCCTGCGTCACGGCCACTTGACCCTCGAACCGTTCCTGGGCGACGGCATCGCGATCATGCTCCGCCGCCGCGCCCGCGGTGCCGGACTCGCCGCCGAGCGCATCACCCCACACTCACTACGCGCCGGACACGCCACCGAGGCCGCCCTTGCCGGCGTCGCCCTCGACCGCATCGCCGCCCAGACCCGACACCGACGCCTCTCCACCCTCCTCGAGCGCTACATCCGCCCCGCGCAAGCCCTCCAGCTCACCAGCAGCCGCGACCTCGGACTCTGACCACATCCCAGAACCGCTGCCAAGCCGGCGAGTGCCCGACCCCAGGCCACCGCCCCGCGTCCATCCGCCCACTTTGACGCGGGTTCGGGACTGTCGCTCTAACGGTGTAAGTGGCCCGATCGCCCGGTTGCCGGGCAGAGAGGGTCGACATGACCGAGACACTGGTGGGTGTGAGTCCACCTGAACCCGAGGACGGCGCGAAGGCTCCGTCGCCCCAGGAGCTCGATGCGGCGCGGGAGCTGGTCCGCGCTGCCCGGGCGAAGGGCGTGGCCCTGACCGGTCCGGACGGGCTGCTCAAGGCGCTGACCAAGACCGTGATCGAGACCGCGCTCGAAGAAGAGATGTCGGACCACCTGGGCTATGACAAGCACGAGCCGGTCGGCCGCAATCGCGGCAACTCCCGCAACGGCAAGCGCACCAAGACGGTGCTGACCGACACCACCGGCGAGGTCGACGTCGAGGTGCCCAGGGACCGCGACGGCAGCTTCGAGCCGGTGATCGTCAAGAAGCGGCAGCGCCGGTTGTCCGATGTCGACGCGGTGGTGCTGTCGCTGTACGCCAAGGGCTTGACCACCGGCGAGGTCAGCGCACACTTCGCCGACGTCTACGGGGCGTCGGTGTCGAAGGACACCGTCACCCGGATCACCGACCGGGTGATCGAGGAGATGCAGGCCTGGTGGGCCCGCCCGCTCGAGGTCGTGTACGCGGCGGTGTTCATCGACGCGATCATGGTCAAGATCCGCGACGGGCAGGTCCGCAACCGCCCGGTCTACGCCGCGATCGGGGTCGACCTGGACGGCCACAAGGACATCCTCGGGATGTGGGCCGGCGACGGTGACGGGGAGTCGGCGAAGTTCTGGCTGGCGGTGCTCACCGAGCTGAAGAACCGCGGCGTCCGCGACATCTTCTTCGTCGTCTGCGACGGCCTCAAAGGACTGCCCGACTCGGTGAACACGGTGTTCCCGCTAGCCACGGTGCAGACCTGCATCATCCACCTGATCCGTGGGTCCTTCCGGTACGCCTCCCGCCGCTACTGGGACGAACTGGCCAAGGACCTCAAGCCGATCTATCAGGCCGTCAACGCCCAGGCTGCAGCACAGGCCCTCGACGAGCTCGAGGAGAAGTGGGGTGCCAGGTACCCGGCGATGATCCGGCTATGGCGCAACGCCTGGACCGAGTTCATCCCGTTCCTGGACTACGACCTGGAGATCCGGCGAGTGATCTGCTCGACCAACGCCATCGAGTCCCTCAACGCCCGCTACCGCCGGGCGATCAAAGCACGGGGTCACTTCCCGACCGAGCAGGCCGCGATGAAATGCCTCTACCTGGTCACCCGGTCCCTGGACCCCAAAGGCACCGGCCAGACACGATGGGCAGTGCGCTGGAAGCCCGCCCTGAACGCCTTCGCCGTCACCTTCGCCGACCGGATGCCGGCCGCGGAGAACCACTAACAAGATGAACGCCACTTACACCGTTGATCTGACAGACCCGCGGGTTCAGGCCCCGGCCTCGAAGTACTCGAGGATGAGAGAGTTGCCACGAAACCACGAGCATGCGACCTCGGACCAGACAGCTGTTGGGAACTGCCCGTCGATGCGGAACACCTTGCGATAGCGGTCTCCCTTACCGCGGTTGCGGAACGCGCGCTGTGACGTTGGGTAGTGGTCAGCAGTGAACGCCTTGACCGCGCCATCGCAATGTATGAACGCCTTGATCTCGGTATCACGGATCGCATGCAGGTAGCGGGCCAGAACCCACTCAGGGGCGTGGTGCAGGAACCGGTGACGGTTTCGGTTTAGGCCGCGGGGGCCTGGGTGGGGTCGATCGTTGCCTCGTACTCGATGGGGGTCAACCCGCCGAGGGCGTCTTGGGGGCGCTGGCGGTGGTAC
>JBAUWD010000382.1:0-1702 GCA_049583575.1 Nocardioides sp. | reverse complement strand
CCCGCCGGTCGCGCCGCGGCCGGGTGCGCCGCACCCGAGCCGGGCGTCCGCGCCGCCGTCTCTTCGAGATCCTGACCGACGTGCCCGACCGCGAGTCCCGCTGACCGAGCCCGCAGGTCGTCGGCGCACGACAGGTCGTCGGCACATGGGGAACAATCACACCCGTGACGCAGGAGAGCACCCGGCCGCTTCCCGACAGCTCGGACGTGCCGGCGTTCGTGCGGTCGCGCGTCGCCGGTGCGCCCATCTCGTGGGGAGTGTGCGAGGTCCCCGGCTGGGGCTTCCAGCTCGAGGCGGACACCGTGCTCGCCCAGATGCGTGAGCTGGGGCTCGTGGCGACCGAGCTCGGCCCCGAGGGGTTCCTCGAGGCCGAGCCGAGCGCGAGGGCCGCGCAGCTCGCGTCGTACGGCCTGCAGGGCGTCGGCGGCTTCCTGCCCGTCCTGCTGCACGACCCCGGTCACGACCCGCTGCCGGAGGTGGACCGCTTCATCGACGGCTGCGTCGCCTGCGGTGCCGGCGTCGTGGTGCTGGCGGCGTACCGAGGGGCCGACGGGTACGACGTCCGGCTCGGGCTGGACGACGCGGGCTGGTCGGTGCTGCTCGTCAACCTCGACCGGATCGCCGACCGTGCCCGCATCCGTGGTGTCGTCGCCGCGCTGCATCCGCACGTGGGGACGATGGTCGAGACCGGTGAGCAGGCCGAGCACGTCCTCGCCGGGTCGCGGGTCGGCCTGTGCGTGGACACGGGTCACCTTCTGGTCGGGGGAACGGATCCGGTCGCCCTCACCGCCGCCCATCCCGAACGGGTCGTGCACGTGCACCTGAAGGACGTCGACGCCGCGCTGGCGGCCCGGGTGCGCACGGGCGACCTCACCTTCGGCGCGGCCGTCCGTCAGCGGATGTTCCGTCCGCTGGGGGAGGGCGACGTCGATCTCGAGTCGATGGTCCGCACCCTCGAGGCGGCCGGCTACCGCGGGTGGTACGTGCTCGAGCAGGACGTCGTGCTGAGCGGCCCCGACCAGAGCGGCACGCCTTACGCCGACGTACGCACGAGCCTGGCCTACCTGCGGGGGATCGCCGGATGACGTCCGTGGCCGCGGGTCTCGAGGTGCTGACCATGGGCCGGGTGGGAGTAGACCTCTACCCCGAACAGACCGCCACGCTGCTCGAGGACGTGACGACCTTCCACAAGTCCCTCGGAGGCAGTGCGACCAACGTCGCCGTCGCCGCGGCCCGGCACGGGCGCGCGGCGGCAGTGCTCACCAGGACCGGCGACGACCCCTTCGGCAGGTACGTCCGCCGGGCCCTGCGCGACTTCGGCGTCGACGACCGGTTCGTGAGCGCGGTGCCGGAGCTGCCCACCCCGGTGACGTTCTGCGAGATCTTCCCGCCGGACCACTTCCCGCTCTACTTCTACCGCTACCCGACCGCCCCCGACCTGCAGATCCGTGCCGAGGAGCTGGACCTCGAGGCGATCGCGGCGGCCGACATCTTCTGGGTCACGGTGACGGGTCTGTGCCAGGAGCCCTCGCGCTCGGCGACGATGGCGGCCCTCGAGGCCCGCGGTCCCCACGGTCTGGCCGTGCTCGACCTCGACTACCGGCCCATGTTCTGGTCGTCCGCCGAGGAGGCACACGCGCACGTGCGGGCCGCGGTCCCGCTGGTCGACGTCGCGGTCGGCAACCGCGAGGAGTGCGAGGTC
>JBAUWD010000381.1:0-11280 GCA_049583575.1 Nocardioides sp. | reverse complement strand
CCGCTGGCGGGCGAGCACATCCGCCCGGCGCGGAGCGTCGTCGGGAAGTCCGATCGGGATGTCGATGCCGACGGTGCTGAGCGCCGGGTGAGCCAGCCGCGCGGCGGTCACCAGGTCGGCGACCGTGACTGCGACCAGGGCGGTCGCCCCGCCGCCGTCGAGGACGACCCCGACCCAGCCGGCTCGGCAACCGTCCACGCCGAGCACCACCGTGTCGCCGGGGCGACCGCGTGGTCCGTTCGCGAAGTCCTCCACCCGCGCCAGCACGTCGGCCACCGCTCCGTCCGCAGCCAGGACCGCTCGTCCCAGCGCGCCCAGCACCCACTGCATCGCGGCCGAGAGGTCGTCGGTGGGGCTGCGCTCGTCGGTCACTGCGTCATTGGAACACGAGTGGCGTCACCGGCGCCCCCTCGCCGAGTCGGCGCATGACGACTCGGCGAGTTCTCGACGTCTGTTGGTGCACGACCGAGAAGGGTCCTGCTCAGTTCTGGTAGGAGCCGAAGTCGAAGTCGTCCAGAGCGACGGCCTGACCGGGTACGGCGTTCCCGAACTCGTAGTCGTAGGAGTCGTAGCCGGTGACGGCGTACGCCGCGGCGCGCGCCTCCTCCGTCGGCTCCACCCGGATGTTGCGGTACCGCTCCAGGCCGGTGCCGGCCGGGATCAGCTTGCCGATGATCACGTTCTCCTTCAGGCCGCGGAGGCTGTCGGAACGGGCGTGGATCGCCGCATCCGTCAGCACCCGGGTCGTCTCCTGGAAGGAGGCGGCCGAGAGCCACGACTCCGTGGCGAGCGACGCCTTCGTGATGCCCATCAGCACCGGGCGGCCCGAGGCCGGCTTGCCGCCCTCGGAGACCACCCGACGGTTCTCCTCCTCGAAGCGGACCCGGTCGACCAGGTCGGACGGCAGCAGGTTGGTGTCACCGGACTCGATCACCGTGACCCGGCGCAGCATCTGCCGCACGATGATCTCGATGTGCTTGTCGTGGATCGACACGCCCTGGCTGCGGTAGACCGCCTGGACCTCTTCGACCAGGTGCTCCTGGGCCTTGCGGACGCCGAGGATGCGCAGCACCTCGTGGGGCTCGGGCGTCCCGACGGTCAGCATGTCGCCGACCTCGATGTGGTCGCCGTCGGCGACCAGGAGGCGGGAGCGCTTGGAGACGGGGTACTCGAGCACCTCGGAGCCGTCGTCGGGGGTGACCAGGACCTTGCGGGTCTTGTCGGTCTCCTCGATCTGGATCCGGCCGGCGGCCTCGGAGATCGGCGAGCGGCCCTTGGGGATGCGCGCCTCGAAGATCTCCTGGACGCGCGGCAGACCCTGGGTGATGTCCTCGGCCGACGCCACGCCACCCGTGTGGAAGGTCCGCATCGTCAGCTGGGTGCCGGGCTCACCGATCGACTGGGCCGCGATGATGCCGACGGCCTCGCCGATGTCGACCATCTTGCCGGTGGCCAACGAGCGGCCGTAGCACTTCGCACACGTCCCGGTCTTGGCCTCACAGGTCAGCACCGAGCGCACCCGGACCACCTCGATGCCGGCCGCGACCAGCTCGCCGATCTTGACGTCCCCGAGGTCGTCGCCCGCGGCGGCCAGCACCTCGCCGGTCTCCGGATGGGTGATGTCCACCGCGGTGGTGCGGGCGTACGCCGAGGTCTCGACGTTGTCGTCCTTGCGGACGGTGCCGTCCTCGGCGCGTACGCCGATCCGCTTGTCCATGCCGCGCTCGGTGCCGCAGTCGTCCTCACGGATGATGACGTCCTGGGACACGTCGACGAGCCGGCGGGTCAGGTAGCCCGAGTCCGCCGTGCGCAGCGCGGTGTCGGCCAGACCCTTGCGGGCGCCGTGGGTCGAGATGAAGTACTCCAGCACCGACAGGCCCTCACGGAAGTTGGCCTTGATCGGCCGCGGGATGATGTCGCCCCGCGGGTTGGCCACCAGGCCGCGCATGGCCGCCACCTGCCGGATCTGCATCATGTTTCCGGAGGCACCCGAGTCGACCATCATGAAGATGGGGTTCTTCCGGTCGAAGGACTTCTCCATCTCCTTGGCCACGTCGTTCGAGGCCTGGGTCCAGATCTCGACGAGCTCCTGACGACGCTCCTCGTCGGTGACCAGACCGCGCTCGAACTGCTTCTGCACCTTGACGGCCTGGCCCTCGTACTCGGCCAGGATCTCGCCCTTCTTCTCGGGCGTGGTGACGTCGTCGATCGAGACGGTGACGCCGGAGCGGGTGGCCCAGTGGAAGCCGGTGTCCTTGAGGGCGTCCAGCGACGCGGCCACCTCGACCTTGGTGTAGCGCTCGGCCAGGTCGTTGATGATCGCGCCCATGGCCTTCTTGCCCACCTCGTAGTTCACGAAGGGGTAGTCCGCCGGCAGGGTGTCGTTGAACAGCGCCCGGCCCAGGGTGGTGTCGAGCGTGATCGCCTGACCCTCCTCCCAGTCGTCGCCGAGCTCGAGCTCGAGCGGCGGCACGATGTCGGTGAAGCGGATCTTGATCTTGCTCTGCAGCGAGATGTCGCCGCGGTCGAGCGCCATGATCGCCTCGGCCGCCGAGGAGAAGGCACGGCCCTCGCCGGGCTCGCCCTCGCGGTCGGTGGTGAGGAAGAACAGCCCGATGATCATGTCGAGGGTCGGCATGGTCACCGGCCGCCCGTCGGACGGCTTGAGGATGTTGTTCGTCGACAGCATCAGGATCCGGGCCTCGGCCTGCGCCTCGGCCGACAGCGGCAGGTGCACCGCCATCTGGTCACCGTCGAAGTCGGCGTTGAACGCCGAGCACACGAGCGGGTGGATCTGGATGGCCTTGCCCTCGATCAGCTGGGGCTCGAAGGCCTGGATGCCGAGGCGGTGCAGGGTGGGCGCGCGGTTGAGCAGCACCGGGTGCTCGGTGATGACCTCTTCGAGGACGTCCCACACCACGGCGTACCGGGACAGTCCGGACGTCGCGCGCTCGACCATGCGCTTGGCCGACTTGATGTTCTGGCTGTGCGACAGGTCGACCAGCCGCTTCATCACGAAGGGCTTGAACAGCTCCAGCGCCATCTGCTTGGGCAGACCGCACTGGTGCAGCTTCAGCTGCGGACCCGACACGATCACCGAGCGGCCGGAGTAGTCGACGCGCTTGCCGAGGAGGTTCTGGCGGAAGCGGCCCTGCTTGCCCTTGAGCATGTCGGACAGCGACTTCAGCGGGCGGTTGCCGGGCCCGGTGACCGGGCGGCCACGACGGCCGTTGTCGAACAGCGAGTCGACGGCCTCCTGGAGCATCCGCTTCTCGTTGTTGACGATGATCTCGGGCGCGCCGAGGTCGAGCAGGCGCTTCAACCGGTTGTTGCGGTTGATCACGCGGCGGTAGAGGTCGTTGAGGTCGGAGGTCGCGAACCGGCCGCCGTCGAGCTGCACCATCGGGCGCAGGTCCGGCGGGATGACGGGTACGGCGTCGAGGACCATGCCCTGGGGCTTGTTGTCGGTCTTGCGGAACGCGTCGACGACCTTGAGCCGCTTGAGGGCCCGGACCTTGCGCTGGCCCTTGCCGTTGGCGATGGTGTCGCGCAGCGCCTCGACCTCGGCCTCGATGTCGAAGTCCTCGAGCCGACGCTGGATCGCGGTCGCGCCCATGAAGCCCTCGAAGTACTTGCCGAACCAGTTCTTCATCTCGCGGTAGAGCATCTCGTCGCCCATGAGGTCTTGGACCTGCAGCGACTTGAAGGTGCTCCAGACCTCCTCGAGACGGTCGAGCTCACGCTGCGACCGGTCCCGGAGCTGCTTCATCTCGCGCTCGGCGGCGTCGCGGACCTTGCGGCGGGCGTCGGCCTTGGCGCCCTCGGCCTCCAGGGCCGCGAGGTCCTCCTCGAGCTTCTTGGAGCGGTCGTCGATCGCGCCGTCGCGGCGCTTCTCGAGACGCTCGCGCTCGAGGCCGACCTTGTTCTCCAGGGAGGACAGGTCGCGGTGCCGCGCGTCCTCGTCGACGGAGGTGATCATGTAGGCGGCGAAGTAGATGACCTTCTCGAGGTCCTTCGGGGCCAGGTCGAGCAGGTAGCCGAGCCGGCTGGGCACTCCCTTGAAGTACCAGATGTGGGTCACCGGGGCGGCGAGCTCGATGTGGCCCATCCGCTCGCGGCGTACCTTGCTCCGGGTCACCTCGACGCCGCAGCGCTCGCAGATGATGCCCTTGAAGCGCACCCGCTTGTACTTGCCGCAGTAGCACTCCCAGTCCCGGGTGGGACCGAAGATCTTCTCGCAGAAGAGGCCGTCACGCTCGGGCTTGAGCGTGCGGTAGTTGATCGTCTCCGGCTTCTTGACCTCACCGTGGCTCCACATGCGGATGTCGTCCGCGGTGGCCAGGCCGATCCGAAGCTGGTCGAAGAAGTTCACATCGAGCACGGTGGCTGCATTCCTTCGTTCGTTTGCTGAGTTCTCAAGAGGCTGTGGACTGAGTCCTCACCCGGGCGTGGTCTCGACAGGCTCGACCGACGCACGGATGGGCGCTCAGACTTCTTCGACGGAGCTGGGCTCGCGGCGGGACAGGTCGATGCCGAGCTCCTCGGCGGCCCGGAAGACGTCTTCCTCGGCATCCTTGAGCTCGATCTGCGAGCCGTCCTGCGACAGCACCTCGACGTTGAGGCAGAGCGACTGCATCTCCTTGACGAGCACCTTGAACGACTCCGGGATGCCGGAGTCGGGGATGTTCTCGCCCTTGACGATGGCCTCGTACACCTTCACCCGGCCCGGCACGTCGTCGGACTTGATGGTGAGGAGCTCCTGGAGGGCGTACGCCGCCCCGTAGGCCTCCATCGCCCACACCTCCATCTCGCCGAACCGCTGGCCGCCGAACTGGGCCTTGCCGCCCAGTGGCTGCTGCGTGATCATCGAGTAGGGGCCGGTCGAACGGGCGTGGATCTTGTCGTCGACCAGGTGGTGGAGCTTGAGGATGTACATGTAGCCGACCGACACGGGGTCGGGGAACGGCTCGCCGGAGCGCCCGTCGAACAGCGAGGCCTTGCCGTCGTGGCCGACCACGCGCACGCCGTCGCGGTTGGGGAGCGTCGAGCCGAGCAGCCCGGTGATCTCGTCCTCCTTGGCACCGTCGAAGACCGGGGTGGCGACGTTCGTGTCGGGTCCGGCCTTGTCGGCGTGGATCGAGATCAGGCGGTCCTTCCAGTCGGCCTTACCCTTGTCCTCGCTGATGTCGAGGTCCCAGCCCTGCTTGGCCAGCCAGCCGAGGTGGAGCTCGAGCACCTGACCGATGTTCATCCGGCGGGGCACGCCGAGCGGGTTGAGCACGACGTCGACGGTGGTGCCGTCCTCCATGAACGGCATGTCCTCGACCGGCAGGATCTTCGCGATCACGCCCTTGTTGCCGTGCCGGCCGGCGAGCTTGTCGCCCACGGAGATCTTCCGCTTCTGCGCGACGTACACGCGCACCAGCTGGTTGACACCCGGCGGCAGCTCGTCGCCCTCCTCGCGGTCGAAGACCCGGACACCGATGACGGTGCCCTCCTCGCCGTGCGGCACCTTCATCGAGGTGTCACGCACCTCGCGCGCCTTCTCGCCGAAGATCGCACGCAGCAGCCGCTCCTCCGGCGTCAGCTCCGTCTCGCCCTTGGGCGTGACCTTGCCGACCAGGATGTCGCCGGTGGTGACCTCGGCGCCGATGCGGATGATGCCGCGCTCGTCGAGGTCGGCGAGCATCTCGTCGGAGACGTTGGGGATGTCGCGGGTGATCTCCTCCGGGCCCAGCTTGGTGTCGCGGGCGTCGACCTCGTGCTCCTCGATGTGGATCGAGGTGAGGATGTCCTCCTGCACCAGGCGCTGGCTGAGGATGATCGCGTCCTCGTAGTTGTTGCCCTGCCACGGCATGAAGGCGACGAGCAGGTTGGTGCCCAGCGCCATCTCGGCCTCGTCGGTGCAGGGGCCGTCGGCGATCGGGGCACCCTCGACGAGCTTGTCGCCCTCGCTGACCAGCGGACGCTGGTTGATGCAGGTGCCCTGGTTGGAGCGGCGGAACTTCGACAGCTTGTACGTCGTGTAGGTGCCGTCGTCGTTCATCACCTCGATGGCGTCGGCGGACACCTCCTTGACGACACCGGCCTTGTCGGCCACCAGCACGTCGCCGGCGTCGACCGCGGCGCGGTACTCCATGCCGGTGCCGACCAGCGGCGCGTCGCTGCGGATCAGCGGCACGGCCTGACGCTGCATGTTGGCGCCCATCAGCGCGCGGTTGGCGTCGTCGTGCTCGAGGAACGGGATCAGCGCGGTCGCCACCGACACCATCTGGCGCGGCGAGACGTCCATGTAGTCCACCTCGTCGGCCAGGATCTCGCTGACCTCCCCGTGCCGCTGGCGGACCAGCACGCGCTCCTCGGCGAAGCGGGCCTTGTCGTCGAGCGGCGCGTTCGCCTGGGCGATGACGTACTTGTCCTCGTCGTCGGCCGTGAGGTAGTCGATCTGCGTCGTGACCTTGCCCTTGACCACCTTGCGGTAGGGCGTCTCCACGAAGCCGAACGGGTTGATCCGGCCGTAGGAGGCCAGTGACCCGATCAGGCCGATGTTGGGACCCTCGGGCGTCTCGATCGGGCACATCCGGCCGTAGTGGCTGTGGTGGACGTCGCGGACCTCCATGCCGGCGCGGTCACGGGACAGACCGCCGGGGCCCAGCGCCGACAGGCGGCGCTTGTGGGTCAGGCCCGAGATCGGGTTGGTCTGGTCCATGAACTGGCTGAGCTGCGAGGTGCCGAAGAACTCCTTCAGCGCCGCGACCACCGGACGGATGTTGATCAGGGACTGCGGCGTGATGGCCTCGACGTCCTGGGTCGTCATCCGCTCGCGCACCACGCGCTCCATGCGGGCCAGCCCGGTGCGGAGCTGGTTCTGGATCAGCTCGCCGACGGTCCGCATGCGGCGGTTGCCGAAGTGGTCGATGTCGTCGGCCTGGACCTCGAGGGGCTTGCCGTCGGCGTCGAGGTACGTCTTGCCGGCACCGTCGACCAGCGCGTCGTCGCCGTTGTGCAGGCGGACGATGTAGCGGATCGTCGCCACGATGTCGGCGATGGTCAGCGTCTGCTGGTCGAAGGCCTCGGAGGTGCCGAGCTTCTTGTTGATCTTGTAGCGACCGACCTTGGCGAGGTCGTAGCGCTTGGGGTTGAAGTAGTAGTTGCGCAGCAGCGTGAGCGCCGCCTCCCGCGTGGGCGGCTCGCCGGGACGCAGCTTGCGGTAGATGTCGAGCAGCGCGTCGTCGGGACCCTGGATGTGGTCCTTCTCCTCGGTGAGCACGATCGACTCGTACTGACGCAGCTCCGCCATCACGGCGTCGTAGTCGTACGCCTCGCCGGTGTCCTCGGCGACCGCGATCAGGGCCTTGAGCAGCACGGTGACGTTCTGCTTGCGCTTGCGGTCGAGGCGGACGCCCACCATGTCGCGCTTGTCGATCTCGAACTCGAGCCAGGCGCCGCGGCTCGGGATCACCTTGGAGGTGAAGATGTCCTTGTCGGACGTCTTGTCCGCGGTCTTCTCGAAGTAGACGCCGGGGGAGCGGACCAGCTGGCTGACGACGACCCGCTCGGTGCCGTTGATGATGAAGGTGCCGCGGGGGCTCATCAGGGGGAAGTCGCCCATGAAGACCGTCTGTCCCTTGATCTCACCGGTCTCGTTGTTGGTGAACTCGGCGGAGACGTAGAGCGGCGCGGAGTAGGTGAAGTCCTTCTCCTTGCACTCCTCGACGGTGTACTTGGGGTCGTAGAAGACGGGGTTCTCGAAGGAGAGGCTCATCGTCTCGGAGAAGTCCTCGATCGGGGAGATCTCCTCGAAGATCTCCTGGAGACCGGACTTGTGGGAGACGTCCTCGCCCGCGGCCTCGCGGGCCTCGACCTGGGCGAGCCAGTCGTCGTTGCCGATCAGCCAGTTGAAGCTGTCGGTCTGGAGGGAGAGGAGCTTGGGGACTTCGAGGACTTCGTTGATCTTCGCGAACGAGATGCGGTGCGGCGTGGTGGAGGAGTTTTCGGCGGTGGTACGCGCGGCCAAGAGAAGTGTCCTTCGACGAGACGCTGGCGGAGACGCGCCGACCCACCACTTCGATCAGCCACCGGGCAGGCGATCAGCATTTGAGAGTGGGCGCAGACAACAGACTGTACCCCAGAAGCGGGCGCACCACAAATAGCATCCGACCCACTCGGCCGAACGTTCCCACGATGATGAACCCGGTCGGCCCTCAGGTCAAGCACATCGGCCCAACTGGGGCCGCCTCAGGACCGGGCGGTGTTCGTCGTCAGGTCGTCCACCAGCCAGCTGTCCCCCACCTTCGCCATGGTGACGGTGACCTGGTTCTTGTAGTCGACCGGGGTCTTCGGGTGCTGCTTGTTCCAGGTCGCCTGGTTGACGAAGACCAGCACGTCGACCCGGTCGGTGCCCGAGCGGACGATCCCCGACGCGAGGTACTTGGCCTTGACCACGGTCCCGGTCCGGGGAGCGTTCTGCCGGATCACCGCGAAGAGCTTGTCGTACTGCTGCCGCTCGCTGTCGGTCAGGTACGGCGTCGCCTGGGCGGCGCTCCGGTCGAGGTGGTGGGCGTCGTACGACAGCAGGGGCACGATGGCCCGCTCGGCGGCGGCCTGGGCCGCACTGGTGTCGCTCTGCACCGATGCGGGCGACGACCTGGTCAGCGTCACCCCGACGTAGCCGAGGGCGATCGCGGTCAGGAGGGCGACCGCCACCAGCACCCAGCCGGGCACCTGCCAGGCCCCGCGCCGCGGGACCACCGGGGTCACCGAGGGGATCGGCTCGACGGACCGGGACCCACCGTCGGTTCTCGCGAGCAGGCCCGCTTCGGGCTCGCTCCGGTCGTCCCGCCGCTCCGCCTCGTCGGAACGTGCTCGCGCGAACTCGGCGTCGTACGCCGCCCGCTGGACCGGGTCGAGCAGCACCTCGGCGGCCTGGTTGAAGACCCGGAACCGGCGGTCCGTCGGGTCGAGGTCGGCGACGGCGGAGCGCCACGCCGCCCGGACCTCGTCCGCGGATGCGGTCGGCTCGACGTCGAGCACGTCGTACCAGTTGACGTTCACGAGGTCGTCACCGGCTGGTAGGCGTCGACGAGCCACTTCCCGTCGATCTTGTCGAGCGTGACCCGCAGCCGGAACGGCGCCGGCTCGCCGGCCGAGACCCGCTTGCCCTTCTTGTTCAGCACGGTCTGGCTGATCGACCCGGCGACGAGGACCTGGGCGGAGTCGCTGTCGATCACCTCGGTGCCGGTCGCGTAGACGGCGCAGGTGCGCTTGAGGTGGTAGTTCTTCACGCTCTGCTCGGCCACGGTCACCCCCTGGTCGAAGGACACCGAGAACTTCGGGGTGATCACGGCCTTCACCCGCTGCCGGTACGACGGCATCCGGCCCTGCGCGTCGAGCATCGACGGGCCGTAGGTGTTGACCCGCAGCACGAACTGCTGGGTCTGCGCCATCGCCGCCTCGCGGTCGGCCTGCAACCGGTCGGAGCCGGACGACGAGAACGGCCACACGTCGCGGCTGCGGCCGAGCACGACGCCGAGCGCGACCGAGCCGGCCAGGGCCGCGACGAGCACGCCGAGCAGGACGGCGCGGAAGCGCGTCGCCCGTGGGGAGTCGGGGGGAACCCCGGGCGGGTCCTCGGTGGTCACCTCGACGATGGTGTCAGAGGCTGTAGCAACAGCCATTTCCACGACTCCTCTCCAAGCGTGGCCGGGGCGGGGCTCCCCGGATCCATGAGTGTGGGCTCGAGACCGCGGGCACCCCACCGGAGCCGCCCGGTCGTCGGGTCGTACGACGCCACCGGGGTGCGGTAGGCCGCTGCCGGACGGTTGGTCGGGGCGTTCTGAGCACCCCGCGGGTCGGACTGCGTGGCCGGCTCGGTGCAGCGAGCACTCGTGTTCATCGGCCGGTTGGAGCCGTCCTGGGGGGGACGGGTGTCGGTCGTCTGGTAGCCGTTGTGGCAGACCGTCGGGTCGTTGGTGAGCACCATGCCGAAGTGGGCGTCGTACAGTCCGGTCTCCGGCGACTTCGACACGACCGTGAAGCCGCCCTCGACGACGTAGGGGTAGATGATCAGGATCTGGCGGATCCCCGGCAGGTGCTTGACCACGATGTCGCCGGTCGTGACCAGGTTGTTGATCAGGCCGGCGAGGTGGACCTTGTTGTCCTGGAGGAACGTCCGCAGCTGGGTCGCCGTGACCGAGCCGTTGTCGATCAGGCGGCGCAGGTCCTTGTCGTGCCCGGCCAGCGTGCCGGAGAACAGCTTCAGGTCGTGGGCGAAGGACCGGATCGCGTCGGCCGAGGCGACCTGGCCGCGCAGCACGGTGTTGCCGTCCCTGATCAGGGCCGTGGTGACGTCGAAGTTCCGGTCGGCGGTGTGGATGAACGACGAGCCGGTGTCGATGATCCGTTGCAGGTCGGGGCCGGTGCCGGCGAACGCCGTACCGAGCTGGCGCACGGTCGTGCGCAGGGAGCGCCGGTTGACCGACTCGACGGTGCGGGAGATGTCGCCCAGGAGTCGCTGGGTCGGCAGCGGGGTGCGCGTGTGGGCGCTCGGGATCTGCGAGCCGTCGTGCAGGAACGGACCGGTGTCGGTCTGCGGCTGCAGGTCGACGTACTGCTCCCCCACCGCCGACCGGTTGCCCACCACGGCCAGGGCGTCGGCCGGGATCTTGTCGTCCCAGCCCTTGTCGATGTCGAGGTAGGCGTCCACGCCGGCTCTGGTGAGGACCAGCTTGCCGACCTGGCCGACACGCACGCCGCGGTAGGAGACCATGCCGCCGGCGTACATGCCGCCGGAGTCCTTGAAGTGCGCCACCACCGTGTACGAAGTGGAGTAGAGGAGGCGGTTGAGCTGGGCGTACCTGGCCCCCACGAAGCTGACCCCGAGCAGCGTGATGGCGGCGAACACGGCCAGCTGGACCTTGGTACGACGGGCGATCATCGCGTCACCATCCCGGGGACCAGCAGGCTGACCAGGGCCGGGTCGTACAGCCGCGACAGCTGGCCCATGGTCGGGCCGCGCGGCCCGAACGCCACGCGTCGTGCTTCGTTCCCCGAGCGCGGGAGGAGGGTCGGGATCAGCGTCGTCGGCAGGGTCAGCGTCGGGACGCCGGTCCCGCCGGTCGGCAGGCTCGGGATCGAGTCGAGCACCTGACACACGGGGTTGTCCTGGAGCTTGTGCTTCTGGCACTTCGTGATCAGGCGCGCGAGCTCCTCCGGGTCGCTGAGCACCTTCTGACAGGCCTTGCTGGTGATGTCGCCGCTCTGGAGGCACTTGGCGACGTA
>JBAUWD010000380.1:0-5743 GCA_049583575.1 Nocardioides sp. | reverse complement strand
GGGGGCGGCAGCACCCGCGCGGACTTGCCGGGCGCCTGGCTCGTGGCCCGGCGGTCGTCGGAGGAGGCGCTGATCCTGCGCTGGAGACGTTCGGCCAGGGGGATCCGCGCCGTGTCGTGGGTGTCCGGGCGCGTGTCAACAGCTGCCTGTTCGGCAGAACGCTCTGTCATCAGCCCTCACTCTCTGGATCGACGGCAAGGTCCTCAGTCGGACTCGGGCACGTCGTGGGACGGCGTACCGGATTCGATTGTTGCATCCGACACCACATCAGGCGATTCGCCGGCCGCATCCATGGACGCCGTCACCTCCTCGACCACCTCCGGGGTCTCCACCGAGCGCGTGACCACGGCCACCGCGTCGCCCTCCTTGGGAGTGACGAACTTGACGCCCATCGTGTCGCGGCCCGTGGCCCGGAACTCGGCGTTGATCGGGCTGCGCACCACCTGGCCCGCCTGTGTGATCGAGAGGATCTCGTCGCCCTCGACCACGATGAACCCGCCGACCAGGACGCCGCGGTCCTCGTTGGTCAGCGACATCGCCTTGACGCCGAGGCCACCGCGGTTGGTGATGCGGTAGTCCTTGATCGCGGTGCGCTTGGCGAACCCGCCGTCGGTCATGGTGAACACGTACTGCGGCTTGACCGAGCTCTCGCCGGCCCCGCTCTCCGCCTCCTCCTCGGCCGCCACCTGCTCGGCCCGGATGATCGACATCGACAGGACGGAGTCCTCGGGGGTGCGGAACTTCATGCCGGTCACGCCGGAGGTCGCCCGGCCCATCGGCCGCAGCTGGTCGTCGCCGGCCTTGAAGCGGATCGCCGAGCCCTTGCGCGAGACCAGCAGGATGTCGTCGTCGGGCGAGACCAGCTCGGCCCCGATCAGCTCGTCGTCGTCCTCGCGGAAGTTGACCGCGATCACGCCCGCCTGCCGCGGGGAGTTGTAGTCACCCAGGCGGGTCTTCTTGACCAGGCCGTTGCGGGTGGCCAGCACGAGGTACGGCGCCTGCTCGTAGTCGCGGATCGCGAGCACCTGGGCGATGTCCTCGTCCGGCAGGAAGCTCAACAGGCCCGCGACGTGGCCGCCCTTGGCGTCGCGCGACGCCTCCGGCAGGTTGTACGCCTTGGTCCGGTAGACCCGTCCGGCCGTGGTGAAGAACAGCAGCCAGTGGTGGTTGGTGGTCGCGATCAGGTGCTGGACGACGTCGTCACCGCGCAGGGTCGCGCCGCGCACCCCCTTGCCTCCGCGCTTCTGGGTGCGGTACGCGTCGGCGCGCGTGCGCTTGGCGTAGCCACCGCGCGTGATGGACACGACGAGGTCCTCGTCGGGGATGAGGTCCTCCATCGACAGGTCACCGTCGGCGGCGATGATCTGGGTACGGCGCTCGTCGCCGTACTTCTCGACGATCCCGCCGAGCTCGTCCTTGACGATCTGCCGCTGCCGCTCGGCGCTCTCGAGGATGTCGTTGAGGTCGGCGATGTCGGCCTCGAGGCGAGCCAGCTCGTCGATGATCTTCTGCCGCTCGAGAGCGGCCAGGCGGCGCAGCTGCATGTCGAGGATCGCGCGCGCCTGGATGTCGTCGATGTCGAGCAGCTGCATCAGGCCGTCGCGGGCCTCGTCCACGTCGGGCGAGCGCCGGATCAGGGCGATCACCTCGTCGAGCGCGTCGAGCGCCTTGACCAGGCCGCGCGACACGTGGGCCAGGCGCTCCGCCTCGGCCAGCCGGAACCGGGTACGTCGCTGGATGACCTCGATCTGGTGGGTCACCCAGTTGGAGATGAACTGGTCGATGGTCAGCGTGCGCGGCACGCCGTCCACCAGGGCCAGCATGTTGGCGCTGAAGTTGGTCTGCAGCTCGGTGTGCTTGAGCAGGTTGTTGAGGACGACCCGGGCCACGGCGTCTCGCTTGAGGACGACGACGAGGCGCTGGCCGGTACGGCCCGACGAGTCGTCGCGCACGTCGGAGATGCCCTGCACCTTGCCGGAGTCGGCCAGCTCGGCGATCTTCAGGGCGAGGTTGTCGGGGTTGACCATGTAGGGCAGCTCGAGGATCGACAGGCAGGTGCGGCCGCGATTGTCCTCGTCGATCTCGATCACCGCGCGCTGGGTGATCGAGCCGCGGCCGGTGCGGTAGGCCTGCTCGATGCCCTGGCGGCCGACGATGAGCGCGCCGTTCGGGAAGTCGGGACCCTTGACCCGCTCGACCAGCGCGTCCTGGAGCTCCTCGCGGGTCGCGTCCGGGTGCTCGAGCGCCCAGGCGGCACCATCCGCGATCTCGCGGAGGTTGTGCGGCGGGATGTTGGTGGCCATGCCGACGGCGATGCCGGCCGAGCCGTTGACCAGGAGGTTGGGGTAGCGCGCCGGGAGGACCGTCGGCTCCTGCGAGCGGCCGTCGTAGTTGGGCTGGAAGTCGACGGTGTCCTCGGAGATGTCGCGCACCATCTCGAGGGCCAGCGGCGCCATCCGGCACTCGGTGTACCGCATCGCGGCGGCGGAGTCGTTGCCCGGCGAGCCGAAGTTGCCCTGGCCGTGGATCAGCGGCGCCCGCATCACCCACGGCTGCGCCAGCCGGACCAGGGTGTCGTAGATCGCCGAGTCGCCGTGGGGGTGGTACTGGCCCATCACGTCGCCGACCACGCGCGAGCACTTGGAGAACCCGCGGTCGGGCCGGTAGCCCCCGTCGTACATGGCGTAGAGCACGCGCCGGTGCACGGGCTTCAGCCCGTCGCGTACGTCGGGCAGCGCGCGGCCGACGATCACGGCCATCGCGTAGTCGATGTAGGCGCGCTGCATCGAGGTCTGGAGCTCGATCGGCTCGATGCGTCCGCCCGGGCCGTCGCCGCCGCTGCCCAGGTTGGTGGGGGTCTCAGTCACGTGTCTGGTTCTCTCTCGTCACATCTATCCGATTCTAGGAATCCCGCAAGACTTCTAGATATCGAGGAATCGGACGTCCTTGGCGTTGCGCTGGATGAACGACCGCCGCTGCTCGACGTCCTCCCCCATCAGGATCGAGAAGATCTCGTCGGCATGGGCGGCGTCCTCGAGGGTCACCTGGAGCATCAGCCGCTGGTCGGGGTTCATCGTGGTCTCCCACAGCTCCTCGGCGTTCATCTCGCCGAGGCCCTTGTAGCGCTGGACGGGGTTCTCCTTGGGGAGCTTCTTGCCCGACGCGAGCCCGTCGCGCATCAGCACGTCGCGCTCGGAGTCGGAGTAGACGAACTCGTGGTCGGCCGGCTTGTTCCAGCGCAGGCGGTACAGCGGCGGCTGGGCCATGTAGACGTAGCCGTGCTCGATGAGCGGCTTCATGAAGCGGAACAGCAGCGTCAAGAGCAGGGTGTTGATGTGGTGGCCGTCGACGTCGGCGTCGGCCATCAGCACGATCTTGTGGTACCGGAGCTTCTCGAGGCTGAACTCCTCGTGGATGCCGGTGCCGAGCGCGGAGATGATCGACTGCACCTCGGCGTTGGCCAGGACCTTGTCGATGCGGGCCTTCTCGACGTTGAGGATCTTGCCCCGGATCGGAAGGATCGCCTGCACCCGGGGATCCCGGCCCTGGCGGGCCGAACCGCCGGCCGAGTCGCCCTCGACGATGAAGACCTCGCACTCCTCGGGGACCGTCGACTGGCAGTCGGAGAGCTTGCCGGGCAGTCCGGCGCCGCCCAGCAGGCCCTTGCGTCCCCGGGCCAGGTCGCGCGCCTTGCGGGCGGCGATGCGGGCGCTGGCCGCGGCCTGCGCCTTGCGGACGATGTCCTTGCCCTCGGCGGGGTTCTGCTCGAGCCAGGCGCCGAGGTGGTCGTTGACGACGCGCTGCACGAACCCCTTCGCCTCGGTGTTGCCGAGCTTGGCCTTGGTCTGTCCCTCGAACTGCGCGTCGGTCAGCTTGATCGAGATGATCGCGGTCAGGCCCTCGCGTACGTCGTCTCCCGAGACGCGGTCCTCGCGCTTCTTGATCAGGCCCCACTCCTCGCCCCAGTGGTTGACCAGCGAGGTCAGGGCGGAGCGGAAGCCCTCCTCGTGGGTGCCCCCCTCGGGGGTGTTGATCGTGTTGGCGAAGGTGTGCACCGACTCGGTGAACGAGACGTTCCACTGCATCGCGACCTCGAGGCTGAGGTCCTGCGAGCCCCCCTGGGCGCCGGCGGACTGCTCGGCCTCGAAGGAGATCACGGTGGGGTTGGCGAGCGTCTTGCGCTTGTTGAGGTACTCGACGAAGTCGACCAGGCCCCGGTCGTAGCGGAACGTCTGCTCGATGCCGCCGGACTCAGCCTGGTGGATGGCGTCCTGCCCGGCGCTGTCGATCTCCGGCGCGACCGTGTCGTCGCGGACGGCCTCGAGCACCTCGGCGGCCGCCGGGCGCTCGTCGCGGACCACGATCTCGAGGCCCTTGTTGAGGAACGCGTACTCCCGCATCCGCGCAGTGATGGTCTCGAGGGAGTACGTCGTGGTCTCGAAGACGTCGGGCGAGGCCCAGTAGGTGACGGTCGTGCCGGTGCGCTCGCCCGGCTCCAGCTCGCGCACGTCCTCCAGGTCGCCGTCGGGAACGCCCACGGTGAACGACTGCCGCCAGAGGTGCCCGCGGTTCCGCACGTCGACGACCAGCCGGCTCGACAGCGCGTTGACCACGCTGACACCGACGCCGTGGAGGCCGCCGGAGACCTTGTAGCCGCCGCCGCCGAACTTGCCGCCGGCGTGGAGCATGGTGAGCACCGTCGTGACGGCGGGCAGCTCCTGGCCGGGCGCGGTGTCGGTGGGGATGCCACGGCCGTTGTCGTCGACCTGGACCCCGCCGTCGGCCAGGAGGGTCACCACGACCCGGTCGCAGTAGCCCGCCAGCGACTCGTCGACGGCGTTGTTGACGATCTCCCAGATGAGGTGGTGGAGACCGCGCTCGCCGGTCGAGCCGATGTACATGCCGGGGCGCTTGCGGACCGCCTCGAGACCCTCGAGCACCTGGATCGCCGACGCGTCGTACTCGACGCCGTTGGGCGGCTCGGGGAACACGGCTACGGGGACGGACTCGGGGGCTGCTGGCTGGGGAGTCTCGTCGCTCACGCGCACCTCTTCGTCTGGGCCGGGGTCCGCGTGCGCGGGCGCCCGGTGGCCGGGTCTCACATGGAACAGGTCGCGGCTCCGGAGCTCGCGACCTCAGATCTCCATGATAGCCGTTTGCGGGCCCCATTCCACGTCATGGCCCACCGCCGGGGGGTGTCTGTGGAGAAGATGACCCTCTGTGCGGCGCGTGAGGCGGTCTGGGAGGCCCTGGCGGGGGGTCGGACGGGTCCCCATACGTCCGCGGGGCGCTCGGATCGGCATTTCGGCCGCTGCTCGGCAGGGTGGCTCAGCCGTAGGTGTCGCGCGGGCCGCGGCCGTCGCGGACCGACCGGGCGCCGTGCTTCCACGACGGTGCGTGCGGGCCCAGCACCTCGATCACGGTGACCGTGCCGTGGCCGAGATCCTGGTTCAGACGGCGTACGACGTCGGGCGCCAGCAGCTTGAGCTGGGTGGCCCACGCGGTCGAGTCGGTGCGCACCACCAGCCGGCCGTCGGCGAACGACTCGGCCCGGCTGTGGGCGCCGACCTCGGGCCCCACGAGCTCGGTCCAGCGTGCGAACATCGAGGCGACCTTGAGGTCGACCTGCCACCCCTGGTCGTCGACGATGCGGGTCAGGGCGGTGTCGAGCGTCTGCGGGTCGCGGTCGTCGGGGTGGGCGCCGGACACGCGGCCGCCACGCGCCGACCGGTCGGTCCGGCGT
>JBAUWD010000379.1:0-9316 GCA_049583575.1 Nocardioides sp. | reverse complement strand
ATGCCCTCCTCGAGCTCCTGGCTGACCGGCTCGGTGTCGGCGGGCAGGTAGCGGCCCAGGCGGTCGGCGAGGGCGGCCGTCTGCTCGGGCACGCCGCAGACCACGATCGTCAGCTCGCCGTCGCGCGCGACGAAGCCGGAGAGCTCGTCGTACAGGTCGGCGTGGTCGGGCAGCAGGGTGCTCACGGCTCGGTCGGGCCATGGCGGCTGGTGCTCGAAGATCGCCACCGCCTTGCGGGCCGAGACCATCGCGCGGGTGACCTTCTGCGCCAGCTCGAAGAACGTCTGGATCGGGTAGATCATGAACAGCGCGTAGCCCAGGAAGCTGATCAGCTGGCCGATGGTCAGGTCTCCGGAGATCACCTGACGGGTGCCGAGCCACACCAGCAGCACGATGAAGACGCCGGAGAACAGCACGCCGACGGCCTCGATCGCGGCCTGCCAGACGCCGGCGGACACGCCGGCCCGGCGGGCGAGCTGCGACTGGTTGTCGTAGTTGCGGCCGAAGGTGCGCTCGCCGCCGATGCCACGCAGGATGCGCAGTCCCGCCACGATGTCGGTCGCCATCGAGGTCAGGTCGGAGTTCCGGCCGCGCTCGAGCTGTTGACGGCGGTGCAGCGGCCGCAGCAGCGGCATCGCGGCACCGACCAGCACCGGCGCGGCGAGCAGCATGAGTACGCCGAGCTCCGGCGACGTACTGAGCACGATGAACGCGACCACGAGGTAGGCGACCAGCTGCGAGCCGGCCCGCGACAGGATCTCGGTGAGCGCACCGAACTCGTCGGAGTCGGACGACGCGACGCTGAGGACCTCGCCGGTCGGGACCCGCCGGGGCAGCACGTGGCCCATCTGCACGACCTTGCGGGTCACCATCTTCATCGTCCCGTAGAGGCCGATCAGCCAGCTGCGCACGATCAGGGTGTGCATGACGATGCCGAAGGTGGCCCCGATCAGGGTCACCAGCAGCAGGAGGCCGGCGTACTTCAGGGTGCCGCTCGGCGACCCGGCGACGATGCCGTCGTCCACGGCCCTGCCGAACAGCCAGGGCCCGACCGTGAGGGGCAGCTGCCAGAGCACGCCGACCAGGGTGGAGAGCAGGATCACCGGCCACTGGAGCCTCATGAACCACCGGAGGAACGCCGCCGGGGTGCGCGTGTCCGGCGCCGGACCCACGGGGTGTCCGGGCGCGCTGAAGAAGGTGGAAATCACCGGTGGGAAGTCGCGCATGGCCTTTCGAGGGTAACGACGCGGGCGGTGCGCGGGCGACCGGTTTAGGAAGGTCGAGCACCGTGCCCCGACGGCCGGGCCCGGGGCCCTCGCAGACGTCCTAGTCTGGTCGCCATGCCCTACTACCGCAGCGTCGGACGGGTGCCGCCGACCCGGCACACCCAGCATCGCGACGAGGACGGGAGCCTCTTCCGCGAGGAGCTGATGGGGGAGGAGGGCTTCTCGTCGGACTCCTCGCTGCTCTACCACCGTGGCGTCCCGTCGGCGATCGTGGACTCGCAGGTCTGGGAGCTGCCCGACCAGACCCGCACGCCCAACCACCCGCTGAAGCCGCGGCACCTGAGGCTGCACACGCTCTTCGACGAGGTCTCGACAGGCTCGACCGCCGAGTCGGGCTCGACCGCCGAGTCGGGCTCGGCCGGCGGGTCGGGCAGGACCGGGGCGTGTCCGGTCGAGGGCCGCCGGTTGGTCCTGGGCAACAACGACGTCCGGATCTCCTACGTCGTGACGGGGACGGATCCCTCGCCGCTCTACCGCAACGCGATCGGCGACGAGTGCGTGTACGTCGAGTCCGGCACCGGCCGCGTCGAGACGGTGTTCGGCGTCGTCCCCTACCGCACCGGCGACTACGTCCTCGTCCCGCGCGCGACCGACCACCGGTGGGTGCCCGACGAGCCGAGCCGGCTCTACGCGATCGAGGCCAACTCCCACATCGCGCCGCCGAAGCGCTACCTGTCGCGGTACGGGCAGCTGCTCGAGCACGCGCCGTACTGCGAGCGCGACCTGCACGGCCCGGAGGCGACGTGGACGGTCGAGGCCGCGGATGTCGACGTCCTGGTCAAGCACCGGGCAGCCGGACAGGTCGTGGGCACCCGGCTGACCTACGCCACCCATCCGTTCGACGTGGTCGGCTGGGACGGCTGCCTGTACCCGTTCACCTTCAACGTCGAGGACTACATGCCGATCACCGGCAAGGTGCACCAGCCGCCGCCGGTCCACCAGGTCTTCGAGGGTCACAACTTCGTGATCTGCAACTTCTGCCCGCGCAAGGTCGACTACCACCCGCTCTCGATCCCGGTCCCCTACTACCACTCCAACGTCGACTCGGACGAGGTGATGTTCTACGTCGGCGGCGACTACGAGGCGCGCAAGGGCTCGGGGATCAACATCGGCTCGATCTCGCTGCACCCCGGCGGGCACGCGCACGGGCCGCAGCCCAGTGCCATCGAGGCGTCGCTCGGCGCCGAGTCCTTCGACGAGCTCGCCGTCATGATCGACACGTTCGTCCCGCTCGAGCTCGGGGAGGGCGGGGTCGCAGCCGAGGACGCGGCGTACGCCTGGACCTGGGCCGGCCGCGGCCCCGACACCGAGGGGGGCGCGACCGAGGACGGCGGACCGGCCGTCTACTCCAACTCATGACCGAGATCCTGGTTCCCCGCGAGGTCCCACTGGGCGGACTGCGGGCCATGAACGTGCGCCGCACGCTGCCGCAGCGCCAGCGCTCGCTGATCGGCGCCTGGTGCTTCCTCGACCACTACGGGCCCGACCGCGTCGACGAGACCGGAGGAATGGTCGTGTCGCCGCACCCGCACATCGGGTTGCAGACCGTGAGCTGGCTCTTCGGCGGCAGCATCGAGCACCGCGACAGCGCCGGCACCCACGCGCTGGTGAAGCCGGGCGAGCTCAACCTGATGACCGCCGGACGCGGCATCTCGCACTCCGAGGTCTCCACCGACGAGGCCACGGTGCTGCACGGCGTACAGCTCTGGGTGGCGCTGCCGGGCGCCTACCGCGACGTCGAGCCGGCGTTCGCCCACTACGCGCCACCCGTCGTCCACGGCTCCGGCTGGGACGCGCAGGTCTTCTTGGGCACCCTGTTCGGCAGCACCTCTCCCGTCGAGACGTTCAGCCCGCTGGTGGGCGCCGAGATGATCCTCGACGGCGGCACCCGGCTCACCCCCGACACGACCGCGGCCTTCGAGTACGGCGTGCTGGTCGACTTCGGCACGATCCACGTCAACGGCGTCGAGGTCACCTCGAACCACCTGGCGTACGTCGCGCCGGGAGAGCCGCTCGACATCGAGGCCGACGACCTCGCTCACCTGCTCCTGCTCGGTGGCCGGCCACTGGGTGAGGAGATCGTGATGTGGTGGAACTTCGTCGCGCGCGACCACGCCGAGATCGAGGAGGCGCGTGCCGACTGGATGTCGCAGATCAGCGACAGCTCCGGCACGCTCCAGGACAGCTCGGAGGTCTACGACGGGCGGTTCGGGATCGTGAAGGGTGACCATCTGCCGCCGATCCCGGCCCCGCGGATGCCCAACGCGCGCCTCAAGTCCCGCGCCTGACGCCGAGTCGGCGCAAAGAGACGTCGATTTCGCGCCGAGTCGGCGCAAACAGACGTCGATTTCGCGCCGAGTCGTCATGTGCCGACTCGGCGTTCACGAGACCTGGCTGCGTCCGAGGTGTCGGAGGGCTCTGTCAGGATCACCGCATGCCAGGTGTGGTGGTGGGCTCGGACGGCGTCGCCCGCTGTCCGTGGGGCGACGGCGACGACGTCATGCGCGCCTACCACGACACCGAGTGGGGGCTCCCCGTGGTCGGTGAGGCGGCCCATCTCGAGCGGCTGACGCTCGAGGCGTTCCAGTCCGGTCTCTCGTGGCGCACGATCCTGCTCAAGCGCCCGGCCTTCCGCGAGGCGTTCGCCGACTTCGACGCCGACCGCGTCGCGGCGTACGACGAGCGCGACGTGGCCCGGCTGATGGCCGATGCCCGGATCGTCCGCAACCTGGCCAAGGTGAACGCGGCGATCACCAACGCCCGGGCCACGGTGGCGCTGCGTGAGCACGGGGGCCTCGCCGCCCTCGTCGAGGCGCACCGGCCTGCCGATCCGCCGCCGCCGACCGAGACCGGCGAGGTGCCGGCCAGCACGCCGGAGTCGCTCGCCCTGTCGAAGTCGCTGAAGAGGGCCGGGTTCGCCTTCGTCGGCCCGACCACCATGTACGCCCTGATGGAGGCGATCGGCATCGTCGACGACCACCTCGTCGGCTGCCACCGCCGCGGACGCACTTCCTGACCCGGGGACGTATCAGGACGACGAGCCCGCCCCTCCTCTGTCCGTGCCCGGTCGACGGGGGTCGGGCACCAATCCCTGTGGGGCGCTTCGGCGCACCACGCGACGGCCGCCGGCCCCACACCGGCGGCCGTCACCTTCCCAGCACCCACTAGCCTCCGGACCATGGCCCGCGTGCACGCCTTCGCCGACGACGCCCTGGCCGACCTGGACGCCGTCGGGCTGGTGGAGGCGATCGCCGCGGGGCGGGTGTGCGTGCCCGAGGTGGTCGAGGCCGCGATCGAGCGGACCCAGCGCGTCGCCCCTCGCCTCAACGCCGTGGCGGCCGAGTGCTACGACCGGGCCCGGGCCGAGGCGCGCGCTCCCCGAGGCGGCTTCTTCAGCGGCGTCCCGACGCTGCTCAAGGACAACGTCGACGTCGCGGGCCTCCCGACGCAGCAGGGTGCCGACGCCTTCGACCCGCGCCCTCCGCGCCACGACGGCGACTTCGCCCGGATGTACCTCGCGACCGGCCTGGTCCTGCTGGGCAAGTCCCAGCTCTCGGAGTTCGGGTTCTCCGCCTCCGCCGAGCACCCGCGGATCGGACCGGTCCGCTCACCCTGGTCGACCGACCACACCTCCGGCGCCTCCTCCGCCGGTACGGCGGCCCTGGTCGCCGCGGGCGCCGTACCCCTGGCCCACGGCAACGACGGCGGCGGCTCGATCCGCATCCCCGCCGCGGTCAACGGCCTGGTCGGGCTCAAGCCCACGCGCGGCCGGTTCGCCCAGGACCGCGTGCTCCGCCAGATGCCGATCCGCATCGTCTCCGACGGCGTGCTCACCCGCTCGGTGCGCGACACCGCGGCGTTCTTCCGCGAGGCCGAGCGGGTCTACCGCGACCTGAGCCTGGCACCCATCGGCGATGTCACCCGCCCGGCCCGGGCACGCCGTACCGTCGCGGTGGTCACGGAGGGCATCGACGTCCGCGCCACCCCCGAGGTCGAGACACTGACCCGGCAGACCGCGGAGCTCCTCGAGTCGCTCGGGCACCGTGTCGAGTGGATCGAGCAGCCGATGCCCGGGTCGTTCAAGGACGACTTCCTGCTGTACTGGTCGTCCCTCGCCACGGTCGCGGTGACGACCGGCAGGGCCGTGCACGGATCCTCCTGGGACCGCAGCCGACTCGACAACCTCACCCTCGGCCTCGACCGGAACTGCCGTACCCACCTCCACCGCATGCCCGGCGCGATCCGCCGGCTGCGCCGCTCGGGCGAGCTCTCACTGGAGCTGCACGGGAGGTACGACGTGGTGCTCACCCCCACGCTCGCCCGGGAGACCCCGGAGATCGGCTGGCTGGACCCGCAGCAGGACTACGACACCATCATGGGCCGGCTGCTGGAGTGGGTCGCCTTCACCCCGTTGCAGAACGCCACGGGTGCGCCGGCCATCTCGCTGCCGCTCGCCACGACGGCAGCCGGACTGCCGCAGGGGATGATGTTCGCCGCGGGTCACGGCCGCGAGGCCCTGCTCCTCGAGCTGGCCTACGAGCTCGAGCAGGCCCGTCCCTGGCCGCTCCTCCGCGACGCCTGAGGCCTGCGCGGGGCGGCCCCTCCCGTCGTACGACGGTTGCTAGCGTCGGGTGCATGCGATCCGTCGTCTACTCGGCCACCGGTGACTCCTCGGTCCTGGAGCTCGTCGACCGCCCGATCCCCGAGCCCGGCCCCGGCGAGGTGCGGGTGCGGGTGCTCGTCGCGGGGGTGAACCCGACCGACTGGAAGGCACGCACCGGCACGACGGGGCCGAGCGCGCTGCCCTTCGCGGAGGTGAGTCCCGGCCAGGACGGCGCGGGGGTCGTCGACGCCGTCGGTGGCGGCGTCACCGGCCTGTCCCCGGGCGACCGGGTCTGGCTCTACCTCGCCCAGCACCAGCGGCCGATCGGCACGGCGACGGAGTACACCGTGCAGCCGGTCGGCTCGGTCGTCCGGCTCCCGCCGGGCACGTCGTACGACGTCGGGGCCGCGCTCGGCGTCCCGGCGATGACCGCCCATCGCACGCTCACCGTCCACGAGGACGGCCCGACCCGGCTCGCTCCCGGTGCCCTCACCGGCCGGACGGTGCTGGTGACCGGCGGGGCCGGCGCCGTCGGTCATGCCGCGATCCAGCTCGCCGCCTGGGCCGGTGCGACCGTGGTCACGACGGTCAGCAGCGACGACAAGGCGCGTCTGGCCCGCGCGGCGGGGGCGCACCACGTCGTCGACTACACCGCAGGCGACCCGGCGGCCGCGATCCGCGAGGTCGCCGCGGACGGCGTCGACCTCGTCGTCGACGTGGCGCTGATCCAGAACGTCGACCTCGTCGCCGCGGTGCTGAAGACACGCGGCTCGGTGGCGGCCTACGCCAACACCGGGGGGACGGACGCGACGCTCCCGGTCCGCACCTTCATGGGCCTCAACGCCCGGATCCAGTTCGTGATGCTCTACACCGTGGGGGAGACCGCCCTCCGGGCTGCCGCCGAGGACGTCTCGGCGGCGGTCGCGGGCGGCGCTCTCGAGGTGGGCGAGGAGGCCGGACTCCCCTTGGTCCGCTTCCCGCTGGAACGGACGGCCGAGGCCCATGACGCGGTGCAGCACGGCGCCGTCGGCAAGGTGCTGATCGACGTCGCGGACGAGTGACTCACCGGCGCTGCACGAGCAGCGCCTGTGCGGAGCGCGCGACCGACACGTGGAGCGTTCCGACCGGCGCCGGGCCCAGCAGCTCCGTCGCGAAGCGGCCGACGATGCCGAGCTTCCGGGACTCGATGGAGCGGGCCGTCAGCGCCGTCCGGAGACCCTTGCGAGGGTCGGAGGAGGCGGCGGCAGACGATTTCGGGAACATGTCTACGCCTGTGTATCCTTCACGGTCGTTGCCCCTTTAGCTCAGTCGGCAGAGCGTCTCCATGGTAAGGAGAAGGTCTACGGTTCGATTCCGTAAAGGGGCTCTGGGCAGGGGCTCGAGCCCCTCTCCCGGTGGGGTAGCTCAGGTGGTTAGAGCACACGGCTCATAATCGTGGTGTCGCGGGTTCGAATCCCGCCCCCACTACACAGCTCCATGTTCCGAGGGCCGACCGAGGGTCGGCCCGGTTCGACAGCACGACCGACTCGAAGGACTTCCCGTGGCCAGCAAGAGCTCCGACGTTCGCCCCAAGATCACGCTCGCGTGCACCGAGTGCAAGGAGCGCAACTACATCACCAAGAAGAACCGTCGCAACGACCCTGACCGCATGGAGCTGTCGAAGTTCTGCCCGCGCTGCCGCAAGCACACGCCGCACCGCGAGACCCGCTGACGCCGAGCCGGTCGAGCTCGTCCTCGTCGGTGGAGCTCGTCCTCGTCGGTCGAGCTCGTCGAGACCCGCACCACGCCCGCCCGACCCACCCGGGCGGGCGTTGCCGTTAGATTCGGCGCATGCCGATCGACCAGTCGCTCGTCGGGCGGAGCTTCCCGCCGACCCGTCCGTACGCCGTGTCCGAGGACGGCATCCGGGAGTTCGTCACCGCGACCGGCGGCGAGTACGCCGGCGGCCCCGCGCCCGCGACGTACCCGATCGTGCTCGCCTTCCAGGCGATGAGTGCCTTCTTGGAGGCCGAGCAGGTGGACCTGTTCCGCATCGTGCACGGCGAGCAGCGGTTCGGCTACCGGCGTCCGATCAGGCCGGGCGACGTGCTCACCGCCAACCTCACCGTCGCGAGCCTGCGCCAGATCGGGGGCGCCGACATCATCGGCACGACCAGCGTGGTCACCGACGCGTCCGGCGCCGAGGTCTGCACCGGGGTCGCGACCCTGGTCCACCGTGGGGAGGCCTGATGGGCGTCGAGCTCGAGCCCCGCGTCTTCCCGGTCACCCGTGAGGCCCTCGTGGCGTACGCCGCGGCGAGCGGCGACCACAACCCGATCCACCAGGACGACGAGGTCGCCCGCTCCGTCGGACTCCCGGGCGTCATCGCCCACGGCATGTTCACGATGGCTCTGGCCGCCCGCTACGTCGAGGAGTGGATCGGCAGGACCGGCGAGATCGAGACCCTCGGCGCGAAGTTCACCAAGCCCGTCCCCGTGCCGCCCGAGGGGGCCGAGGTGCAGATCTCGGGGGTCTACGAGCAGCGCGACGACGACCGGGTGGTGACCCTGACCGTGACGTGCAACGGCGAGCAGGTGCTCGGTCGCTTCAGGGCAACGCTCCGTGCCTGAGCTCCTCGCCGACCACACGACACTCCGGCTCGGCGGACCGGCCCGTGCCTGGGTCCGCGCCTCGACCGAGGCGGAGCTCGTCGACGCCGTACGCCGTGCCGACGAGGAGGGGGAGCCCGTACTCGTCCTCGGCGGCGGCAGCAACGTCGTGGTGGCCGACGCCGGCTTCGACGGAACCGTCGTCGAGGTCGCGACGTCCGGGGTGCACGCCGACGTCGCGGACGACGACCCCACGGGTGGCGGCGTCGTCGTCACGGTGGCGGCCGGCGAGGACTGGGACGCCTTCGTCGCCCGGGCGGTCGAGCACCGCTGGGTCGGGGTCGAGTCGCTGGCCGGCATCCCGGGCTCGGTCGGCGCCACCCCGATCCAGAACGTCGGAGCGTACGGCCAGGAGGTCTCCCAGACGATCGCCTCCGTGCGCGTCTGGGACCGGCGACTCAGGGGGGTGCGCACGTTCGCCGCCGGCGACTGCGGCTTCGGCTACCGCACCAGCAGGTTCAAGGCAGACCCGTCCCGTCACGTCGTGCTCGACGTGACGTTCCAGCTCGAGCAGGGCGAGCTGGGTGCGCCGGTCACCTACGCCGAGCTGGCCGGCGCCCTCGACGTCGGGCTCGCGAACCGCGCCCGCCTGTCCGACGTGCGCCGTGCCGTGCTGCGCCTGCGCGCGAGCAAGGGCATGGTGCTCGACCCCGGCGACCACGACACCTGGAGCGCCGGCTCGTTCTTCACCAACCCGGTCGTCCCCGCCGACCGGGTCCCCGACGGCGCCCCGGCCTGGCCGCAGCCCGACGGGCTCGTCAAGACCAGCGCTGCCTGGC
>JBAUWD010000378.1:0-4799 GCA_049583575.1 Nocardioides sp. | reverse complement strand
ACGAGGGCGTCGCGCTGTGGGTGCTGCGCTACCGCTCCGTCGGGTGGAACGGCGACGGCGCCGAGCAGATCGCCGACGCGCGCTGGGCGCTCGGGCAGGCCGCCCTCGAGCTCGGCGGCCTCCCCGTCGTCGCGCTCGGGCACTCGATGGGTGGCCGGGCCGCCTGTCACGTGGCTGACGACCCTCACGTGCGCGGTGTGGTGGCGCTGGCACCGTGGCTCCCGCCGGCCGAGCCGGTCACAGCGCTCGCCGGACGCGAGCTGCACGCCGCGCACGGACGGCGCGACCACGTCACCAGCGCGTCCGACACCCGCGCGTACGTCGAGCGCGCACGCCAGGTGGCGAGCGCGGCGTCGTTCACCGACATGGGCGACCGCGGGCACTACCTGCTGCGGGGCGTCGCCGCCTGGAACGCGTTCGCCCTCGACCGGATCCGCCTGGTCCTGGCCGGAGCGACCCCCTCGGCGTGATTCCTCCGGACCCCGGATGAAACTGATTTGTTTCATCCGACGGAGTGAGCTAGCGTCTCGGTTGAAACGAAACCGTTTCGTTTCATTTCCGTAACGACAGGTGACCATGACCCCCGCTGAAGCTGCCGCCCACCTCCGCCCCCGGGTGGAGGGTGACCGCGAGCAGGAGATCCTCGACGCCGCCCTGGAGGTGCTCGGTGAGGTCGGCTACGACCGCCTCACCATGGACGCCGTCGCGCAGCGGGCCAAGGCGTCCAAGGCGACGCTCTACCGCCGCTGGACGTCGAAGGCGACGCTGGTGGTGGAGTCGCTGGCGCGGATGAAGACGACTCCGGAGGCACTGCCCGACACCGGAGACCTGCGTACCGACATGATCGAGGCCTTCTGCGGGTTGGGCGGCCTCACCGATCACGACACCACCTCGACGTTCGGCGCCGTGGTCACGGCGGTGAGCACGGACCCGGAGTTCGCTGCGGAGTTCCGCAAGCAGGTCGTCGGGCCGAAGTCGGAGGTGTCGCGCACCATCTTCGAGCGCGCTCGCGACCGGGGCCAGCTCCGCTCCGACATCGATCTCGACATCGTCGTCCCGGCCCTTTCGGGGATCGTCCTGCACCGGGTGTTCGTGCTCGGTGAGCAGCCGGACGCGGCGCTGATCGAGCGCGTCATCGACCAGATCATCCTGCCGGCTGTCAGGCCGCAGTCCTGAGACCCGTCAAGTAGTCACGAACCCACGAAGCAAGAAAGTTAGGAAGCCATGTCTGAACTCACCGACGCCGTCGAGGCTCGCGAGCCCGAGGTGACGACAAGCGGCAGAAGACAACACCTGGGCTGGGCCCTGGTGCTGATCTGCATCGCGCAGCTGATGGTGGTGCTCGACGCCACCATCGCCAACATCGCCCTGCCCTACATCGGCAAGGACCTCCACATGACCGGCACGAACCTCACCTGGATCGTGACCGGCTACTCCCTGGCCTTCGGCGGACTGCTGCTCCTCGGTGGTCGGCTGGGTGACCTCTACGGCCGCCGCCGGGTCTTCATGATCGGGTTGACGACGTTCGCCACCGCCTCGCTGCTCGGCGGACTCGCGCAGAACGAGACGCTGCTGCTCGGCGCGCGTGGCCTGCAGGGTCTCGGTGCCGCCATGGCCTCCCCGGCCGCGCTGGCGCTGATCACCACGACCTTCCCGGCCGGCCCGGCACGCAACCGTGCCTTCGCGGTGTACGCCGCGATGTCCGGCGCCGGCGCCGCCGTCGGTCTGATCCTGGGCGGCTGGCTGACCGGCTCCCAATTCTCGCTGCTCGGGGCCGACGTCCACGGATGGCGGATGACGTTCCTGATCAACGTGCCGATCGGCCTGGTCGCGGCCCTGCTCGCGCCCCGCTTCCTCAACGAGTCGGAGGGGCACTCGGGCATGCTCGACATCCCCGGCGCCGTGACCGGCACCGGCGGTCTGCTCGCACTGGTCTACGGGCTCACCCGCGCCGGCAACGCGTCGTACGGGTGGGGCAACTCCCTGACGATCGTCAGCCTGGTCGCTGCCGTCGTCCTCCTGGCGACGTTCGTGCTGATCGAGTCGCGGGTGGAGCACCCCTTGGTGCCCTTCCGGATCTTCGCGAACCAGACGCGGGCTGCCAGCTTCGCCGCCATGGCGCTGCTGCCCGCGGCGATGTTCTCGATGTTCTTCTTCCTGAGCCTGTTCATCCAGAACGTCATGGGCTACAGCCCGCTCAAGGCCGGCTTCGCGTTCCTGCCCTTCTCGGTGGGCATCATCGTCAGCGCGACGATCGTGTCCAACCTCGTGAACCGGTACGACGCGCGCTACATCGCCGGTGTCGGCACCCTGGTCGCGGCCGGAGCCCTGTACGGCTTCTCGCGGCTGAGCGTGCCCGACAGCGCGAGCGACGTGCTCAAGGCCGCGGCCACCGGGCAGCACCTCGGCGACGGGGTGAGCTACTGGACCCAGATCCTGCCCTTCGTGGTGCTGATGGCCCTCGGCATGGGCGCGGTGTTCGTGCCGCTCACCCTGACCGCCGTGCACCACGTCCGGCGCGAGGACTCCGGCGTCGGCTCGGGTGTGCTGAACACCATGCAGCAGGTCGGCGGCGCCCTCGGCCTGGCGATCCTGAGCACGGTCGCCAGCCACTTCAACAACGCCCACGCGAGCGCCATCGGCGCGGGTGTCGGTCAGGGGCTCGCCCAGGCGGGGGTCACCAACCGGACCGTGGTCGGCCAGACCGTCTACTTCGGCTCGTTCACCGAGGGGGCGACCCACGCGTTCCTCGTGGGCAGCCTGCTGATGCTGGCCGGGTCGCTGGTGGTGTGGGCGTTCCTGAACGTCAAGCACCAGGAGCTGGCCACCGACGGCCCCGCAGGGGAGCCGGTCCACGTCGGCTGACGCACGCCGTACGACGCGATGCCCCCGGGGTCACCCCGGGGGCATCGTCGTACGACGGGGCCGTCAGCGCTTCCGGGCCAGCAGCACGCCGTCGCGGACCGGTAGCAGGACGACGTCGACGCGCTCGTCGGCGACCAGGGCAGCGTTCAGGTCGGCGATCGCCCGATCGCTGTCGTCGACCGGGTCGAGAACCCGACCGTCGCGGAGCATGTTGTCGAGGACGAGCAGGCCGCCCGGGCGCGTGCGCGGCAGGATCTCCTCGACGTACGACGGGTAGCCGGTCTTGTCCGCGTCGATGAACGCGAAGTCCAGGTAGGGCTCGGTCGGCAACGCCTGGAGCGTCTGGACGGCCGGTGCGATCCTCAGCTCGATGCGGTCGGAGACTCCGGCCCGCTCCCAGTAGCGCCGCGCGATCGACGTCCACTCCTCGCTCACGTCGCAGCAGAGCAGGTGTCCGTCGTCGGGCAGCCCACGGGCGATGCAGATCGAGGAGTAGCCGGTGAACGTGCCGACCTCCACGGCCTGTCGGGCGCCGGTCAGGCGGACCAGCATGGTCAGCAGCTCGCCCTCGTCGTGCGAGATCTGCATGCCGGCCTGACCCGCGAGCTCGCGGTGCGTCTCCTCGGCGAGGTCGCGGAGGACGGCGTCCGCCGGCTCGGAGTGCGCGAGCAGGTAGTCGTTGATGGCGGGGCTGACGATGTCCATGCCGCCAGTCTGACAGTCTCGCGAGAGCTCAGCGGCCGCAGGCGTAGCCCTGCTCGCCGCGCGGGTTGGCGGCCGCGGACAGCAGGCCGGTGGCGGGGTCGCGGGCGACGGCACAGAGCCGGCCGAGCGACCAGGGACCCGCGCGTACGACGTCATGGCCGCGGTCGGCGAGGTCCGCCAGCACGTGGGCGCCGAGGCGGTCCTCGACGACGAGGCTCCCCGGTGCCATGTCACGCGGGAAGAACGAGCTCGGGAACGCATCGGTGTGGAACGACGGCGCGTCGACGGCCGCCTGGAGCTCCAGTCCGCCCACGAGGTGCCGGAGCAGGAACGGCAGCTGCCACTGGTCCTGCTGGTCTCCACCCGGGGTGCCGCACGCCATCACCGGGACGCCGTCACGCAGCACCAGGGTCGGGGACAAGGTCGTGCGCGGGCGGCGGCCGGGGCCGACCGAGGCGGGCAGGCCCGGATCGGTCCAGAACATCTGCATCCGGCTGCCCAGGCAGAAGCCCAGCTCGGGAATCGTCGGCGAGCTCTGCAGCCAGCCGCCGCTCGGTGTCGCCGCGATGATGTTGCCCCAGCGGTCGACCACGTCGATGTGGCAGGTGTCCCCTCGGGTCGCGCCGAGCGGGTCGACCGTCGGCTCTCCCAGGCCGTGACCCATCTCGGTCGGCGACTCGCGGTGCACGTGCTCGGACAGTCGCGGGACGTGACCTCCGGGAGAACCGGGTCGCAGCTCCCACGACGCCCGCTCCCCGACCAGCGCCCGGCGCTGCGCGACATACGCCGGGTCGAGCAGGTCGGCGAGCGTCACCGGGCCGTCGTCGCCGTACCACGCCTCGCGGTCGGCGAAGGCGAGCTTGAGCACCTCGGTGATGGTGTGGACGCCGTCGGCGGTCGAGGGGTCGAGCGCCTCGTCGGGCATCGGGTCGAGCATCGCGAGGGCCTGGAGCAGCACGGGACCCTGACCCCAGGTGCCGGTCTTGACGACGTCCACGCCGCGGAACCGCTGCACGGCGGGCGCCTCGTACGACGCGGACCAGCCCGCCAGGTCGTCTCCGGTGAGCAGCCCCGCGTGGTCACGCTCGCTGGAGTCGCGGAAGGCGCGTCGCGAGAACGCCACGACCGCCTCCGCGACGAACCCCTCGCGCCACGCCCGGCGCGCGCCGTCGTACTGCACCGCCCGGTCGGCGCCGGCCGCCTCCCCCTCGGCGACCAGACGATCGAGC
>JBAUWD010000377.1:0-1842 GCA_049583575.1 Nocardioides sp. | reverse complement strand
CCCGCCGGTGCGACCGCCGTGGTGGTCTCCAGCCACGGCGGCGACGAGCCCGGCGTGGTGCGGGCGGCGCTCGACGCCGACGTCCCCTTCGTCGGTGTCGTCTGCAGCCGGACCCGTGGTCGGGCGCTCCTTGCCGAGCTCGGGCTGTCGCCCGACGAGGAGTCGCGCGTCCGGGTCCACGTCGGGCTCGACATCGGTGCCCGCACGGCTCCCGAGGTCGCCCTCTCGATCCTCGCCGAGCTCGTGCGCGAGCTGCGGGTCGGCGGACTCTCCGCCCTCGCGGTGACCGACTCACCCGGACCGACCACGGCGGTCGACCCGGTCTGCGGGATGACCGTCACGATCGGCCCGGACACTCCTCACGCGGTCGTCGACGGCGTCGACCACTGGTTCTGCATGCCCGGCTGTCGCGAGCGCTTCCTGGCAGACCACCCGTCGTGACCGGGGGTCTGCACGACGGAGTGGCCGCGCTGGTGCTGGCCGCCGGCGGCTCGCGGCGCCTGGGCACCCCCAAGCAGCTGCTCGACTACCGGGGCGCCACGCTCCTCGACGCCACCCTGACCTCGGCGAGGGCCGCCGGCTTCGAGCAGGTCGTCGTCGCCCTGGGCGGTGCCGCGGACGACGTACGGGCGCGGGTCGACCTGGGCGATCTCGACGTCGTCGTGAACCCCGACTTCGCGGACGGCTGCGCGACCTCGATCCGGTCCGGGCTCGACCACGTGCATCCCGCGATGCACGGCCTCGTCCTGCTGCTCGGCGACCAGCCGCAGGTGTCGGTCGACGCGATCCGTGCGCTCGCCGCGGCGGCTCGCGGCCATGCCGTCGGCGTGTGCTCGTACGACGACGGCCCGGGCCACCCCTTGTGGTTCGATCGGAGCATGTTCGAGACCCTGCGCGGGCTGCACGGCGACAAGGCGGTGTGGAAGCTCGTCGACGCCGGCGACGACGTCGTACACGTGCCGGTGCCGGGACCCCTGCCGCTCGACATCGACACCTGGGACGACTACCGCGCGCTCCTGGCGACGGAGGAGTGACCGCGGTGCCCGCGCTCTCCTCGGCCGACGAGATCCGGCGCCGCTTCGACGACGAGGGCTACCTCGCGGACGAGGGGACCGCCACCGCCCTGTTCCTCACCCTCGAGCTCGGCCTCCCCCTGCTGCTCGAGGGCGAGCCCGGGGTCGGGAAGACCGCGGCGGCCCAGGTGCTCGCACGCGTGCTCGGCGCGCCGCTGGTCCGGCTCCAGTGCTACGAGGGGCTGACCGCGAGCGAGGCGCTCTACGACTGGAACCACCAGCGGCAGCTGCTGGCCATCCGGCTGGCCGAGGCGCAGCACGAGCGCATCACCGAGGCCGACCTGTTCGGCGAGGAGTTCCTCGTCGAGCGGCCCATCCTGCGCTGCGTCCGCCACCGGGGGCCGCAGCCGCCCGTGCTGCTCATCGACGAGGTCGACCGCGCCGACGACGAGTTCGAGGCGCTGCTGCTCGAGGCGCTGGGCGAGGGCTCGGTGACGGTGCCGGAGATCGGCACGTTCACCGCCGAGCAGCCGCCCATCGTCGTCCTGACGTCCAACCGCAGCCGTGAGCTCCACGACGCGCTGCGCCGTCGCTGTCTCTACCACTGGCTGGAGTTCCCCGAGCCCGCCCGCGTGGTCGCCATCCTCCGTCGTACGGCGCCCGCGGCGAGCGAGGCCCTGATCGTGTCGGCCGCGCAGTTCGTCGGACACGTGCGCACGCTCGACGTCGACAAGCCTCCCGGCGTCGCCGAGGCGATCAACTGGGTGGCGGCGCTGTCCGCCCTCGGCGCGACCGAGCTCGTGCGCGAGCTCGCCGTGCCGGCCCTGGG
>JBAUWD010000376.1:0-6093 GCA_049583575.1 Nocardioides sp. | reverse complement strand
GTACGACGCCGTCCCCCGACGCGGGTCGGCGGCGACCAGGTCGACGGTGTCGCCGACCCGCAGCAGCGCGACCGCGTCGGCATCCGCCACCCGTACCGGCAGCGCCACCCGGCCGGGGTAGCCGCTGAGCAGTGACGGCGTCACGAGGCGTACGTCGGTCACCGGCTCGCCCGCGCGGACCGGTGCGGCCAGGGTGCGTCCGACCGCCGTGGCCGACGACCCCACGGGCGCGACGTCCGCCGGGTAGCGGCGCTCGACCAGGTCGTGCGCCGACAGGACGGTGCCGGAGTCGAGGTCGTGGGCGGCCACGGCGACCGTCACCTGGCGGCCGACGTGCGGGCGCACGACGTGGAGCCCGGCCAGCACCGCCAGTGCCACGCAGGCGGCCGCGAGTGGTCGTCGGCGCGCCAGCACGGTGCGGCGTACGGCGCGGCGCAGACGCTCTCGGCGACCCGCCGGGGCGTGGGTGGGTGCTGCGGTCATCCTCCGACGGTAGGCGGGAGCCGGCTCCTCGTGCGGAGTCTCTCCACAGCCCGCCGACGTCAGCCGGAGGAGGACCCCGACGTGCTGGGGGCGGCCGGGGCCGGCGACGAGGTCGCGCCCGACCCCGCGGCAGCTCCGGCCGACTCCGAGGAGCTCTTCGACGACGACGCGTCCGGCGAGGCGTCCGACGACGACCCGGTGGCGGCCGGTCCGGCCTGACGGCTGTCGGTGCGGTAGAAGCCCGAGCCCTTGAAGACCACGCCCACCGCGTTGAACATCTTGCGCAGCCGACCGCCGCACGCGGGACACACGGTCAGGGCGTCGTCGGTGAAGCTCTGGAACTCTTCGAGCTCGTGACCGCAGTCGGTGCAGCGGTACTGGTAGGTGGGCAACTCGGCGATCCTCGGAGTCGAACGGTGGACCGGCTGGCACTCGCCACCGGCGACTGCCAATGGTACGACACGATCACCAGCCGCGACCCGCGCTCAGCGGAGCGGGATCCAGCGGGTGGGGGTGACCGCCGCGGTGACCGGGCGGTCGTGGTCGTCGACGGGGACGTCGCGGCCGACCTCGTCGTCGTAGAGGCAGACCACGACGGGGGTGCCGACCGGGACCCGGCCGAGGGCGCGGTCGTAGCAGCCGCCGCCCTGCCCGAGGCGGTTCCCGGAGAGCGAGACGGCCTGGCCCGGCACGATCACCACGTCGGCGGTGGCGACGGCGTCGAGCCCGAGGCGGTCGGCGGGTTCGAGCAGCCCCATCCGCGCCGGGACGAGCGCGGTGGGGCCGCGCCAGGTGCCCCAGTCCAGGTCGAGGTCGGGCTGCACCACCGGCAGGATGACGCGCTTGCCGGCCGCGTCGAGCGCGTCGAGGAGCACGCCGGTGCCGGGCTCGGAACCGATCGAGACGTACGCCGCGACGGTCGCCGCCCGGCGTATCTCCGGGCGGTCCATCACCACCGTGGCGAGATCGTGCGCCGCCTGCACGACCTCGACCAGCGGACGCCGGTGGCGCGAGGTGCGGATCTGGTCGCGCAGGGCGATCTTGGCGGCCGATGCCGCGGAGGCCGGCTCGTTGCCGGATCGGGATTGCGGTGGGGCCACGCCGCAAGCCTACGATCGCGGCATGAGCAGTGCCGGACTTGCCCTTGCGCGGACGAAGATGACCGACGCCGGGATCGACCCCGTCGCCATCGACACCTTCGCCCACTACTACCGCCTGCTCGAGCACGGGGAGACGGGCATCATCCCCGAGTCCTCGATCGAGCCCCTCGACACGGAGTCGCTCGCCGACGTCGACGTCGACGACGAGGCGGCCTCCGCGGCGCTGCGCCGTACCGTCGTGATCAAGCTCAACGGCGGCCTCGGCACGTCGATGGGCATGGAGCGCGCGAAGAGCCTGCTGTGCGTCCGCCAGGGGTGGTCGTTCCTCGACGTCATCGCGCGGCAGGTGCTCCACCTCCGGCGCACCCACGACGCACCGCTGCCCCTGCTGTTCATGAACAGCTTCCGGACGTCGGTCGACACCATGGACGCGCTCGCCCGCTACGCCGACCTCGCGGTCGACGGGCTGCCGGTCGAGTTCCTGCAGAACCGCGAGCCGAAGCTGCTGGCCGACGACCTCACGCCGGTCACCTTCCCACGGGACCCCGAGCTCGAGTGGTGCCCGCCCGGCCACGGCGACCTCTACACCGCCCTCCGCGGTACCGGGCTGCTCGAGAGGCTGGTCGACCTCGGCTACGAGCGCGTGTTCGTCTCCAACTCCGACAACCTCGGCGCCGTGCCCGACCCGCGGATCGCCGGATGGTTCGCCCGCACCGGTACGCCGTTCGCGATCGAGGCCGTACGCCGTACCCCGTCCGACCGCAAGGGCGGCCACTTCGCCCGGCGCAAGGCGGACGGCCGGATCGTGCTCCGCGAGACCGCCCAGACCTCGGCCGAGGACCACCAGGCGCTCGGTGACCTCGACCGCCACCGCTTCTGCTCGACCAACAACCTCTGGTTCGACCTGCGCGCGATGTCCGAGGCGCTCGACGCCCGGCACGGCATCCTCGGGCTGCCCCTGATCCGCAACCTGAAGACCGTCGACCCGGCCGACCCGAGCACTCCGGAGGTGATCCAGATCGAGACGGCGATGGGTGCGGCGATCGAGATCTTCGAGGACGCGCGGACGATCGAGGTCGGCCGCGACCGCTTCGTCCCGGTCAAGACCACCAACGACCTCCTCGTCCTCCGCTCCGACGTGTACGACGTCGGGCCGGACTTCGTGCTCAGCCCGGCGGCCGATCCCCTTCCGTTCGTCGAGCTCGACCCGGCCTACTACCGGCTGGTCCCGGAGTTCGAGCGGCGGTTCCCCGAGGGCGCCCCCTCGCTGCAGGAGGCGACCTCGCTGAAGGTCTCGGGAGACTGGACCTTCGGACGCCAGGTCAAGGTCGTCGGCGACGTCTCCCTGGAGACCGCGGCGGCGGACCGGGTCCCGCCCGGTAGCGTCTTGGAGCATGACTGACCCGCTCGTCTCCGTCGAGGAGCATCGCGACCGCATCCTGACCGCGATCCGGCCGCTGCCCGCCTTCGACCAGCCGTTGATGGAGGCGTTCGGGCTCTCGGCCGCTGAGGACGTGCACGCCACGGTGGCGCTGCCGGGCTTCGACAACTCGGCCATGGACGGCTATGCCGTGTGCCACGCCGACGTGGCCTCCGCGACCGACGACGCGCCGGCCCACCTCCCGGTGGTCGGCGAGATCGGCGCCGGGCAGGCGACCCTCCTCGCCCTGTCGCCCGGCACGGCGGTCAAGATCATGACCGGGGCACCGGTGCCCGCGGGCGCCGACTCCGTGGTTCCCTACGAGTGGACCGACCGCGGCGTCGCCAACGTCGTCATCACCCGTCCCCCCGAGCTCGGACAGCACGTCCGCCCCGCGGGGCAGGACGTCGCGGTCGGCGACCTGGTCGTGGGAGAGGGCACGGTGCTCGGGCCGCGCCAGCTCGGCCTGCTCGCCGCCATCGGCCGGTCGTCGGTGCGCTCACGACCGCGGCCGCGGGTGGTGGTCATGTCGACGGGCTCGGAGCTGCGGGAGCCGGGGACCTCGCTCGGCCACGACTCGGTCTACGACGGCAACTCCTTCCTGCTCGCGGCCTCGGCCCGACAGGCCGGCGCGATCGCCTACCGGGTCGGCATCGTGCCCGACCAGCCGCGCGCGTTCATGGACGCGCTGTCCGACCAGCTGGTGCGGGCGGACCTCGTCGTCACCAGCGGCGGCGTGTCCATGGGCGACTACGACGTCGTCAAGGAGGCACTGTCCCCGCTCGGCACCGTGTGGTTCGGCGGCGTGGCGATGCAGCCCGGCAAGCCCCAGGGCTTCGGCACGGTCGGCGACGACGAGGTGCCGATCGTGACGCTGCCGGGCAACCCGGTGTCGTCGTACATCTCGTTCGAGCAGTTCGTGCTCCCCGCGATCCGCAAGCTCATGGGCCGTACGCCGTACACCCGGCCGGAGGTCGACGCCGTCCTCACCCACCACCTGCGCTCGCCCGAGGGGCGACGCCAGTTCGCCCGGGGCGTCCTGTCGGTCGTCGACGGTCGGCTCGCGGTGACGCCGGTCGGCCCCCAGGGCTCCCACATGATCGGCGACCTCGCGGAGTCCGACGCACTGATCGTGGTGCCGGAGTCCGTGACCTCGGTCGACGCCGGTGAGACAGTGACGGTGCTGCCGCTCGACGAGGAGTTCTAGTGGACCGAAGCGACCGACTCACCCATGTGGACGAATCCGGTGCGGCCCGGATGGTCGACGTCTCCGGCAAGGACGTCACGGCCCGGGAAGCCGTCGCGGCCGGACGGGTGCTGGTGTCCCCGGAGGTCGTCGACCTGCTGCGCGGGACCGGCGTACCCAAGGGCGACGCGCTCGCCGTCGCACGGATCGCCGGGATCATGGGCGCCAAGCAGACGCCGTCGCTGGTCCCCCTGTGCCACCCGCTGGCCGTCTCCTCGGTCACGGTCGACCTCGACGTGGCCGACGACGCGGTCGAGATCGTCGCCACGGTCCGCACCACCGACCGCACCGGCGTCGAGATGGAGGCGCTCACCGCCGTCGCCGTGGCCGGGCTGACCGTCATCGACATGGTCAAGGCCGTCGACAGGCGAGCGGTCATCACCGACGTGCGGGTGCTGACCAAGACCGGCGGGAAGTCGGGAGACTGGACGCGATGACCGGTTTCCGTCAGCGCTTGCGTCAGCGCTTGCGCAGGAGCCGTGGATGACCGTGCGAGCCGCTGTGGTGGTGGCCTCGAACCGCGCCTCGGCAGGCGTGTACGACGACACGACCGGCCCGCTGCTCGTCGACTTCCTGACCTCCCTCGGCTTCTCCTGCGAGCCGCCCGAGGTCGTCGCGGACGGCGCACCTGTCGGTCTCGCGATCACGGCGGCGGTCGCGGGAGGCGCTCGCGTCGTGCTCACCACCGGTGGCACCGGCCTGACTCCCACCGACCTCACGCCGGAGGTCACCCGGCCGCTGCTCGACCGCGAGGTGCCGGGCATCGCCGAGGCGATCCGGGCGTACGGCGTGGGCAAGGGCGTGCCGACGGCCTCCCTGTCGCGTGGCCTGGCCGGCGTCTGCGGCACCTGCCTGGTGGTCAACCTGCCTGGCTCGCGAGGTGGGGTGAAGGACGCGATCGCCGTGCTCGACCCGCTGCTCGTGCATGCCGTCGAGCAGATCGTCGGGAGCGACCATTGAGACGCACTCCGCGGCTCCGGGGCGGCCGCTGATGACCGCGGGCTGGCCCGCCACGCTGCAGTACGGCGAGGTCACCCTGCGCCCGCTGCGCTACCGCGACGCCCGCGCCTGGCGCGCCGTACGCCGGAGGAACGCCGCGTGGCTGCGGCCGTGGGACGCGACCGTTCCACCGGGTGGCTCCGAGCGGCCGGCGACGTTCCGTGCCCTCGTCGCGCGGCTCCACCGCAACGCCCGCCTGGGTCAGGGCATGCCGTTCGTGGTCGAGGTCGGCGGGGTGTTCGCCGGGCAGGTGACGGTCAACAACATCGTGCGGGGATCCGCGCAGTTCGCCTCCGTCGGCTACTGGCTCGACCGCGACCTGGCCGGTCGCGGCGTCATGCCGACGGCCGTGGCGCTGGTCATCGACCACTGCTTCCGCTCGGCCGGCCTGCACCGGATCGAGGTGGCGATCCGGCCCGAGAACTCCAACTCCCTGCGGGTCGTGGAGAAGCTCGGCATCCCCGAGGTCGGCTACGCGCCGCGGTTCCTGCACATCGACGGTGCCTGGCGCGACCACCGGATCTACGCGATCACCGTCGAGGAGTGTCCCGAGGGGATGATGGCGCGACTTTCCCACGAGTCACACGAGTGATTTCACGACACACCAGTTGACATCCCCGGGGCCCTGCGCCGTCGAACCTAGTCTCGGGCCGTGGACCTGAGCCCACTCATCTTCGTGGCCCTCGCCGTGGCCTGGGCCGCCTACCTGATCCCGAAGGCGCTTCGTCACCACGACGACGACGTCCGAGGTCGATCCATCGACCGGTTCTCCGAGGGCATGCGGGTCCTGGCGCGTCGCGAGCCGGTCAGCGCCCGCGCGGCCCGCCTCGTGGTCGAGTCCGACG
>JBAUWD010000375.1:0-2179 GCA_049583575.1 Nocardioides sp. | reverse complement strand
GGGCAGCGGCGGCGCGGGCAGTGGCGGCGCGGTGGCCGGCGCCCCCGGCATCGGAGACCCGTACTTCCCGCAGGACGGCAACGGCGGCATCAACGTCGTGCAGTACGACGTGCACGACGCCTACCGCTTCTCCGACGCCCGGGTGCGGGGCTGGACCACCGTCACCCTGCGCACCACCGAGCGGCTGAGCTCCTTCGACCTCGACTTCCTGCTGCCGGTGTCGGCGGTCCACCTCTCCACGGGCGCGGCGACCTTCAGCCGCCCGACCGCGCACGAGCTCCGCATCACGCCCCGGCGCGCGATCCCCTCCGGCACGACGGTGCGGGCCCGGGTGAGCTACGCCGGACACCCGCGGCGCGTCTCCTGGGACGGCGAGCGCAACTGGACCGCCGACGCCCACGAGGTCGCCGCGATCAACGAGCCGCACATGGCGCCGTGGTGGTTCCCGTCCGACGACCATCCGCTCGACAAGGCCCGGATGAACCTCCGGCTGACCGTCCCGCGCACCGACCAGGTGGTGGCCGGCGGTCACCTGGTCGGCGTACGCCGCTCCGGTCACCATGCGACGTACCACTGGTGCGCGGGCCGGATGGCCACCTACCTCGCGTTCTTCGCGGCCGGCCGGTTCGTCGTGCGGCACGGCACCTCCCACGGGCTGCGGTACTACTCCGCGGTCTCGAAGCGGCTGTCCAGGACCCGGCGCCGGTCGGCGCTCCGGGGCGTGATGCGCGCGCCCACGATCGTGTCGTGGCTGCGCCGGCAGGTCGGCCGGTACCCGTTCGGGGAGACCGGCGGCGTGGTGATCTCTCTCAATCCCGGTTTCTCCCTCGAGACGCAGACGCGGCCGACCTATCCGATGGGCGTGTCCGACCTCCTGATGGTGCACGAGCTCGCGCACCAGTGGTTCGGCGACTCCGTCTCGGTCCACCACTGGCGCGACGTCTGGATGAACGAGGGCTTCGCGACCTTCATGGAGCACCTGTGGGCCCAGGACCACGGCGGCCCGTCGACCCGCACGTGGCTGCACCAGGTCTACGGCTCGACGCCGGCACACAGCTCGTTCTGGCAGCTGACCGTGGCCGACCCCGGGCCGGCCCACCTGTTCGACTGGCCCGTCTACCAGCGGGGCGCGATGGCGCTCGCGGCGCTGCGCGAGCGCATCGGCCATCCGGTCTTCGCCCGCCTGCTGCGCGCCTGGACGGCCCGGCACCGCCACGGGCACGGCACCACGGGCGGCTTCGAGGCCCTGGCCTCGAGGATCAGCGGTCAGGACCTCACGGCGTTCTTCGACGCCTGGGTCAGGCAGGCGACCCGGCCGCGCGACACTTCCCGCAACGGGCTGTGAGCCTCACCCGAGCAGCGGGCTGACCAGCCGGGCGATCCGGCTCTCGCGCCCGGTCCGCGCCTCCTCGGCGTCCGCCCAGCTCATCGCCCGCAGGCCCGCGTTGATGCCCAGCCAGCGCAGCGGCTCGGGCTCCCACTGGGGGGAGCGGTGCCCGACCCACGGGAGGCGGGTGAGCTCGGTGTCGCGGCCGAGGACGAGGTCGGCCAGGGTGCGGCCGGCGAGGTTCGTCGTGCTGACGCCGTCGCCGACGTAGCCGCCGGCCCAGCCGACCCCGGTCACCGGATCGAGCCCGACGGACGCCGTCCAGTCACGCGCGATGCCGAGGGCGCCGCCCCAGGCGTGGGTGAACGTGGTGTCGCCGAGCACCGGGAAGAGGTCGACCAGGGTGGCACGCAGCTGGGCGAACACCTTGTCGTCGCGGTCGAAGGAGGTGCGGATCCGCGAGCCGAAGTGGTACGGCGCGCCGCGGCCGCCGAACACGAGCCGGTCGTCGGCGGTCCGCTGGCCGTAGATGATCAGGTGCCGGTGGTCGTTGAAGGTCTCGCGCCGGTGCAGGCCGATCTCGTCCCAGACCTGGGGCGACAGCGGCTCGGTCGCGATGATCAGCGAGAAGACCGGCACCACGCGCCGGCGCTGGCCCTCGAGGGTGCGGGTGTATCCCTCGGTCGCCCGGATCACCACGTCGGCCCGCACGGTTCCGTGGCGGGTCGTCACCTGCCCGGGCTCGATCGCGGTCGCCGGCGTCCTCTCGTAGACGGTGACGCCGCGCCGCACGACGGCTCGCGCCAGGCCGCGCACCAGCCGGCCCGGGTGGATCGCGGCGCAGTCCGGCGT
>JBAUWD010000374.1:0-2253 GCA_049583575.1 Nocardioides sp. | reverse complement strand
GCCGATCGACGAGCCGGCGGGGCCGGTGAGCCCGCCCGGTGCGTTGGCCGGCGAGGCACCCAGCGCGAGCACGCTCATCACGGCCGCGCCGACCGCGCCACTGCTGATGCCGGCCACGCCGAGGTGGCGCCGGCCGCGCATCGGGCCCGCTCCGGTCAGGTCGCGGTCGATCTCGTCGGACCACTCGCCGACGAGCCCTCGGACCAGCAACGAGCCCTTGAGGTGCGAGGGCGCGGTGGCCCCCGCGAACTGCATGCTCGCCAGCCTGGTCTTGACCCAGCCCTCGCGCTCGACCGCGTCGCGGCACAGGTGGCAGGAGTGGACGTGCTCCCACGCGCGCTCCTCGTCCGCCGTGGAGAGCTGTCCGTCGAGCAGTGCGCTGACGCGGGGGCCCAGGTGGCCGATCACGACGCCGAGCCCTGCGTCTGCGGAGCGGGTCCGCGGTAGCGGGTGCGACCGTCCGCCGGCGCGCGGTGGGCCAGCGCCTCGCGGAGCATCGCTCGGCCGCGGTGGATCCGGGAGCGCACCGTGCCGAGCTTGGCGTCCAGGATCTGCGCGATCTCGTCGTAGGACAGACCCTCGACGTCGCAGAGCACGACCGCGGCCCGGAACTCCGGCGGCAGGGTGGACAGCGCACGCTCGACGTCGTCGTCGAAGGTCTGGTCGGCGTACGCCGTGTCGGGCGTGGGAAGGTGGCTGCGGAGGCGGTCGGCGCGCTCGTCGGAGAGGGCGTCGAACCGGATCCGCTGCTTGCGGCGCGCCTGGTCGAGGAACAGGTTGGTGGTGATGCGGTGGATCCAGCCCTCGAAGGTGCCCGGCTGGTACCTCGACAGGCTGCGGAAGACCCGGACGAAGACCTCCTGGGTGAGGTCCTCGGCGTCATGGCGGTTGCCGGTCAGGCGCATCGCGAGACGGTACACGCGGTCGGAGTGCCGGTCGACGATCTGCTCCCACGTGGGCACGCCACCGGGATCGTCGTACCGCTGGTCAGAACCGGCGTCCACGAGCTCCTCCTGCCGGCGCCTGTGCGCCGATGACCTGAACAGTGCCGTCCCCCTCGCTCGAACTCTGGTCTCCACGGCTGAGAGGAACCTGTGAGAAGGGCCCTCCGCAGCATGTGAACGTCGATGGTCCAACGAGCGGAGGGTGTGCGATGTTCCCGGACCGGGCCCGGAATCGACGCGGGTCGCCCCGCTCACGACCCGCGCTCGCGACGCCCGCTCACGACGGCCGCTGACGACCCGCGTCGCGCGATAGGGTCGCCCTGACCGCGGGCGCCGCGCCCGCGCGCTGCCACCGACCGGAAGGCCGCGACCGCCATGTCCGTTGCTCCACCCAAGCCCGCCAGCTGGTCCTATGCCGAGAGCTTCGTCCCCGAGGACGAGGTGCTCGCCGCAGGGAGGGCCCGGGCCGACGAGGTCGGAGTGGTCGCGGTCAGCCCCGGCGTCGGCGCCGCGCTGCGCTTCTTGGCGTCGGTGATCGAGGCGCGGGCGGTGGTCGAGGTCGGTACCGGGACCGGCGTCTCGGGTATGTGGCTGCTGCGCGGCATGCGCTCCGACGGTGTGCTCACGACGGTGGACATCGAGGCCGAGCACCAGCGCCTGGCCCGCGAGACCTACACCGAGGGCGGCATCGCCCCGCAGCGCGCTCGAACCATCGCCGGGGCCGCGCTCGACGTACTGCCTCGCCTCACGGACGGCCACTACGACCTGGTGTTCTGCGACGGCGACAAGGCGGAGTACGCCGCCTACCTCAAGGAGGCACTCCGGCTGCTGCGGCCCGGCGGGGTGGTCGCCTTCGACAACGCGCTGTGGCACGACCGGGTGGCCGACCCCTCGCAGCGCGACGAGGAGACCACGGTCATCCGCGACCTCGGGCGCGAGATCGCTGCCCACGACTCCCTCGTCCCGACCCTCCTCCCGGTCGGCGACGGGCTGCTGGTGGCCAAGAAGGAATGGTCACCCGAAGCGTGAGAGCCGGGCGGTCCGCCGCCCGACCGCCCACCGCGAGATACGGCTCGAGCTGCGAGGGTGACGATGCAGGATGGTCACCCGACGCTTCCGAAGCGTGAGCGCGCGGCGCCCGTGCCGCGGCCACGGACGGTGACGCAGCGCGCGAGCTGCGAGGAAGCCTCAGGCAGGGCTTGCGAAGCGTGAGCGCGCGGCGCCCCGTGACGCGGCCACGGACGGTCACACAGCGCGCGAGCTGCGAGGAAGCCTCAGGCAGGGCTTGCGAAGCGTGAGAGCCGGGCGC